>CAZMKX010000237.1:0-6103 GCA_964566375.1 uncultured Myxococcales bacterium | reverse complement strand
GGCCAGAGCCGCTTCACGGCGTCGGCCATGACGTGCTCCGCCGAGTGGCGGATCACTTCACCGCCCTCGGGGTCGCGCGCGGTGATGATTCGGATCGGACCACCCGTTGCCGGCAGCGGTGCCCGCAGGTCGATCAGCCGGCCGTCGATGTGTCCCGCGAGCGCGGCCTTCGCCAGCCCGGCGCCGATGCGGCGGGCGACGTCGAGCGCGGTGCTCCCGGCCGGCACGCTCATACGTGTGCCGTCCGGCAGCTCGAGTTTCACTTCAGCGCCGTTCATGCGTGGATCGTCCGTGGGACCGAGTCGACAGGGTGGTAGGCACGGGCGGTTTCGAACCGCCGACCCCTACCGTGTCAAGGTAGTGCTCTACCCCTGAGCTACGTGCCTCTAAACCAGCGATCTTGGTATCAATTTCGCTCTGGGGCGTCAATTTTCCCGGAGCCGGGCGCGAGTGCCTCGGGAGTTGCCGGGGCCGCCTCGACGCGCAGCCGCGCCCGGCCCGCACCCGCCTCGACCGGAAGGAGTGCGAAACCGTCGAACGGCAAGCTCGCCAGACGCTCCTGGAGCGCGCCCGCCGACAGCGACGAGACGACCTCGAGCGTGGCTCCGCCGGGGCGGAGCTCCCGGAGCTCCGCGCTGCTCGCCGCGAGCGACGCCTTGAGCGCCCGCTGCACGGCGCTCACCTGAACCAGGCTCGAGACGGCCTCGAGCTCGAGAGTGACCGGCCGCTCGCCGGGCGTCTGCGCCTGCCAGTTCCGCTCCAGCTGCAGGCCGAGGTTCTCTCCGAGCTGGGGCTCCACTGCCAGCAGCGCGCGCGCGATCGCCTCGTCGGGGAGCGGGTCGTACCCCGCCGCCTCGAAGCGCGCGATCGCGAGCTCGCTCCCGTCATCCGCGCGCAGCGCCCGGGCGCGGACCTCGGCCACGCCGCCGGCGCTCCCCGCAGCGGCCGGATTGGGCCGCCAATCCACGTCGAGCTCGAGGCCGACGTCTGCGCCGACGCCGCGCGCAAGCTCCAGCGCGCTGCGGGGCTCCGTCTCCTCGCCAGGCCGGAGCCCCGATTCGACGATCACGAACTGCTGCGCCTCGAGCTTGGTCCGGACCGATCGGGTCAGGTGGGAGAGCGCGCCCACCGGGGGGGCGCTCGCGAGCGCCCCGACCGGCCTCGCCCGGATCACGACGGACGGTCGCTCGCCCGCCTCGCGAACGAAGCCGGCACGAACGAGGAAGGCGCGGAGCTGCGTCGTGTCCACTCGCGCGGTGACCGGCAGCACCCACTCCTGGACCTGCGGATCGAGCGCCGACGTTCGCCTCGACAGTGCGCCGCCGACGCGGTACGTCAGCACGAAGCCCGGTGCGCGGGGCGCGAGCTCGCTGCGCAGCCGCTCGGCCTCGAGCGCGAAGCGCTCGGGCGGGATGAAGGCGCGCGAGGCCTCGAACACGGCCGAGACCAGCGCGGCCTGGAAGGCGGCGTCGCGCGGCGGCGGCTCCGGGCCAGGACCGGCGGCAATCACGCCCTCGGCGGTGATCGTCACCGGCTCCAGTGCCTGCGCAGGGGCGGCGACGAGCATCAGCGCCGCGAGGCCGAGCGCGACGGCGAGGCGGCTCACGCGACGCGGCATCGCGCGGCCCCCGTTCCGAAGAGGGTGTCGAGCCTCGCCACGAGCTCTTCCGTCACGCGCACCTTGTGGCGCGGCAGGTCGAAGACGGCTTCCGCCCCGCCGGGTAGCCGGAGCTCCAGGCAGACCGGAACCGGTCCGGGAACCAGGTCGAGGATGCTGCGCAGCCGGTCGAGGCGACCCGTGTCCGCGGCCTCCGCGTCGACGACCACGGACAGGCGGCTCGTTCGCTGCGTCCAGGCATCCGCGAGCCGCACGATCTCGTCCGCGTGAAGCTCGGGCCGATCGGGCTCGCCCGAGACGTTCCCCTTGATCAGAACGGGCGACTCGGCCTGGAGCAGCGCCGAGAACTTCGCGTAGGTCTTCGGGAAGAAGACGATGTCCAGCGATCCGCCGAGGTCCTCGAGCGTCGCGCGCGCCATCAGGTCGCCCTTCTTGGTGTTCTGTACGCGCAGGCCGCTGAGCAGCCCGCCGATCCACACCTCGCGCCGGCGGCTCGGGTCGACGGGAACCTGGTCGAGGCGGAAGCTGGTGAACAGCTCGAGCGGGCGCGCGTGCTCGCTGAGCGGGTGGCCGGTGACGTAGAAGCCGAGCAGCTCCTTCTCGCCCGCGAGCCTCTGCGCGGTCGGCCACTCCTCGAGCTCGACGACCTTCGGCTCCGCGCTCGGCTCGGTGACACCAAAGAGAGACACCTGCCCGAGCTCCCGGTCGCGCTGCTCGCGCGCCGCCCGCTCGACGGTGGCGGGAACCGCGGCGAAGAGCGACGCGCGCGCGCAGCCGGTGAAGTCGAAGGCGCCCGCGCGGATCAGGCTCTCGATCACCCGCCGGTTCAAGCGCTTCGCGTCGACCCGGCGGCAGAAGTCGTACAGGCTCTCGAACGGACCACCAGCCTTGCGCACCTCGAGGATCGCCTCGATCGAGCCCTCGCCGACGTTCTTCACCCCCGAGAAGCCGAAGCGGATGCCCTCGGGCACGACGGCAAAGTCCCGATCCGAGGTGTTGACCTCGGGGGCGAGCACCTCGATTCCGCGGTCACGCGCGTGCTGGATGTACGGCCCGAGCTTGTCGTGGTTGCCCGACTCGATCGTGAGCAGCGCCGCGAGGAACTCGCGCGGGTGGTTCGCCTTCAAGTACGCCGTCTGGTACGTGATCAGCGCGTACGCGGTCGAGTGCGCCTTCGGAAACGCGTAGCCGGCGAACTTCTCGATCATCTCGAAGAGCGCTTCGGCCTTCTTCTTCTCGACGCCCTTGGCCAGCGCGCCCGAGACGAAGCGCTCGCGCTGCTTCTCCATCTCCTCGGGCTTCTTCTTGCCCATCGCGCGGCGCAGGAAGTCCGCTTCGCCCAGCGAGTAGCCCGAGACTCGGTTCGCGATCTGCAGGACCTGATCCTGGTACACGATCACGCCCAGCGTCTCTTTGGTGACTTCCTCGAACTGCGGGAGGAAGTACTCGACCTTGGCCAGCCCGAGCTTGCGGTCGACGTACTCCTGCAGCGCGCCCGACTCGATCGGCCCGGTGCGATAGAGCGCGATCAGCGGGATGATCTCGCGGAACACCTTCGGCTTGAGCTTCATCGCGAGCTCGGTCATGCCCGCGGATTCCATCTGGAACACGCCCTCGGTGTCGCCGCGCGAGAGCAGCGCGTACGTCTTCGGGTCGTCCATCGGGATCCCGGCGACGCTGAAGTCCGGATGCGTCGTCGCGCGCACCAAGCGCTCCGCGTCCGCGACGATCGTGAGCGTGCGCAGACCGAGGAAGTCGAACTTCACCAGTCCGACCTTCTCGACCATGTTCATGTCGAACTGGGTGACGACCTCGCCCGACTTCGGGTCGCGATACAGCGGAACCATGTCGATCAGCGGGCGATTGCCGATCACGACGCCCGCCGCGTGCGTCGAGGCGTGGCGCGTCAGGCCCTCCAGCGCGAGAGCGGTGTCGAGCAGGCGCTTCACCTGCGGATCCTCTTTCGCCTTCGCCTGCAGCTCCGGCGACTGGTCGATCGCCTCCTGCAGCGTGATGCCGAGGATGTCCGGCACGAGCTTCGCGATCCGGTCGACGTCGGCGAAGCCGAGGCCGAACACGCGTCCGACGTCGCGCAGGACCGCGCGGGCCTGCAGCTTCCCGAACGTGATGATCTGCGCGACGCGCTTCTCCTCGTTCGTCGGCCCGTCGTACTTGCGCCGCACGTACTCGATCACGCGGTCGCGCCCGCGCATGCAGAAGTCCACGTCGATGTCCGGCATGGAGATGCGCTCGGGGTTCAGGAAGCGCTCGAACAGGATGTCGTACTCGAGCGGATCGACGCCGGTGATGCCGAGCGAGAACGTGACGAGGCTGCCCGCCGACGAGCCGCGCCCCGGTCCGACCGGCACGCCGTTCTTGCGCGCGTAGCCGATGAAGTCGGCCACGATCAGGAAGTAGCCCTCGAAGCCCATCTTGCAGATGACGTCGAGCTCCATCTGCAGGCGCTCGCCGTACGCCTTGTGGTTCTGCGGCAGCGGCTCGTCGGGGGAGAGCCCGAGCCGCCAGCGCAAGCCCGCCCACGACTGCTCGCGCAGCACCGCCTCGCGCGTGGTGTGCGTGGGCACCTGGAACTCGGGCATGTGATAGACGCCGGTCTCGATCTCGAGCGTGCAGCGCTCCGCGATCTCGACGGTGTTCGACAGCGCGCTCGGCAGGTCGTGAAACACCTCCGCCATCTCCGACGCGGACTTCACGTAGAAGCCCGAGCCGTCGAACTTGAAGCGGTTCGGGTCGTCGAGCGTGGTTCCGGTGCCGACGCAGAGCAACGCCTCGTGCGGCCCGTGATCGTGCTTGTGCAGGTAGTGCGCGTCGTTCGTGGCGAGCAGCGGCAGGCGCAGCTCCTCGGCGATCTTCAGCAGCTCCGCGTTCACACGCTCCTGCAGCGGAATGCCGTGGCGCTGGATCTCGACGTAGAAGCGACCCGGAAAGATGCGCGAGAAGTCCTCGGCGAGCTCCCAGGCGCGCCGCGTCTCGCCCGAGCCGAGCGCGCGGCAGATCATCGACGACAGGCATCCCGAGGTCGCGATCAGCCCCTCGCTGTGCTGGCGCAGGAGCTCCAGGTCGATGCGCGGCTTGTAGTAGAAGCCCTCGAGATAGCCGCGCGAGACCAGGTGGATCAGGTTCTTGTAGCCGGTGCGGTCCTGCGCGATCAGCAGAAGATGGTTGATCGCGTCGAAGCCCGACTTGTCCTGGGCACGCTTCTCCTTGTCGAAGCGCGAGCCCGTCGCGATGTAGGTCTCGCAGCCGATGATCGGGCGAACGCCCGCCTCGCGCGCCTTCTCGTGGAACTCCGCCGCGCCGAACAGATTGCCGTGGTCCGTCATGCCGACGGCCCGCTGGCCGATCGACTTCACCTGCTCGAAGAGCGGCTTCAGCTTGATCGCGCCGTCGAGCAGCGAGTACTGGGTGTGCAGGTGCAGGTGCACGAACCCGTCTTTCGCGATCATCGGCCCTGCCCCCCGGGAGCCGATTCTAGCGCGCCCGGCGAGAGCGCAACCGCGGAACTACGACGCGGGCTTGACCTCCGGGATCTTCCACGTGCCGTCGAGCAGGGAGGGCGGCTCCTCCTTCGGCCAGTAGAGCCGCATCATGAGGATGAACCGCCCCGCGGGCGCGGGCAGCCAGTTCGACTCCTTGTCCGCGCCGGGCGACTCGTGCTGGATGTACAGGTCGACGGAGCCGTCGGCGTTCGGCTTCAGCGCCTCGCGCGCGCTGATGCTGTAGCGATTGAGCGGGTTGTCGACGAAAAAGTAATCGGCGTCGTACATGGTCAGCGACCAGAAGCCGCTCGCCGGTGGGAGCTCGCCCTTCTCGAAGTGCATCACGTACTTCTTCGCGCCGTCGTACTTCTCGATCACGCCGGGACCTTCCGAGGTCGGGTAGACCGCGTCCTGCGGGCGGTTCGCACCCAGGCCGATCGCGGTGATCAGCGCGCGCTGGCGGTACTCCGTGCCGTACAGGCCTGTCTTGGTGGTGAAGAGCCAGCCGTTCTCGAGCTTCATGTCGCCGGCGACGATGCCGGCCTTCATCCAGTCCATGATCTTGGCCTGCGCGGGCTTGGGCGCGTCGGCGATGCCCTTGGCGACCGCGGGCGAGAGCTTCGCCGCGTCGAAGTCCTGGCCCGGCACGACGCCGAGCTTCGCGAGCTTCGCGACCATCGGCGCGTCCTCGGCGGCGGGCGGGTTGGTCTTCAAGAGCTCCGCGAAGCGCGCGAAATAGGCCGCGCCATCGAGCGCGTTCACCTGCTCGCGCACCGCCGTCTTCATGTCGATCGAGGGATCGACCGTGCCGGCCGGCGGCGTGTAGGGCTGACCGTACGAAGACAGCGGCACGATCGAGACCTGGTCCTGCACCGCGTGCACGGCCGCGTAGTCCTCGGGCGTGCCGGTGCAGTAGATGCGGCCGAGGATCCACACGAGGCTCGTCTGCGACTTGTATTCGACCACTCCCTCGGGGAGCGTCCCG
>CAZMKX010000236.1:0-6116 GCA_964566375.1 uncultured Myxococcales bacterium | reverse complement strand
TTCCGCTCGTGAACGGGATCTTCAGCTCGCCCGCCTCGCGCGTCATGCGGATGCGTTTCTCGGGATCCTTGTCGGGGGCGTAGTAGTGCGCGCCGCCGCGCTCGCGGAGCCGCGGACTCACGCTCTCGAGCATCAGACCCATGCTGGCGTTCGTTCGCCGCAGGTTCGCCATCTCGTCGGGCGACATGATTCCCGCGTTCGTGTGCGGGAACATGCCTTCCTCGTACGAGACCGCGCAGGCGTCGGCGAGGTAATCGGTCGTGCGCGCGTAGCCGCGCTCGTCTAGCCAGGCGCGGTAGCCGCGGTAGGCGATCTCCGGCTTGTCGCCCAGACAGAAGAGCGCCTCGCGGCAACCGAGCGCGTGCGCGCGGCGCGACGTCTCGCGCACCTCCGAGAGCAGCCAGGTCTTCGCGCGCGGCGAGTCCGGCTCGACCGCAAACGTGCAGTAGCCGCAGCGGTCGCGACACAGATTGGTGAGCGGGATGAAGACGTTTCGCGAGACCGAAACCACCCGGCCGTGGCCGCGGATTCCCAGCTCGCGCGCGGCTTCGAGGAGCGGCTCGAGGATCGTCTCGGGCGCGCGCTCGACCCGCGCCATGATCTCGACCGCGGCGGTCCGCTCGAGCGGCTCGGCGTCGACTGCCTTGCGCAGGCGTTCCAGAAGCTCGGCGCGGGGGGTTTCGGTCGCCACGCGGGCAGGCTAACACCGCCCTCTACGGCCCAACAAGCTGACGTAGCGTAAGGGTTTTCGGGTCGGCGAAGGCCAGACGCTTGCGCATGACGCGCACGGCTTCCGGGCTCGAATCCACCATCAGGAAGCGCCGGCCCAGCCGGGCCGCAGCCTCGCCGGTCGTCCCACTGCCGGCGAAGAAGTCGAGCACGAGGTCGCCCGGTCGGGAATGCACCGCGACGATCCGGGAGAGGATCGCGAGCGGCTTCTGCGTGGCGTAGCCCGTGCGCTCGCGCGAGTTCGTGGGCACGATCGTCTGCCACCAGACATCGGTCGGAATCTTGCCGCGCGCCGCCTTCTCCGGGCCCACGAGCCCCGGCGCCGCGTACGGAATGCGGTCGATCGCGTCGTACTCGAAGGTGTACTTCGCCGGGTCGCGCGCGTACCACAGAATGGTGTCGTGCTTGGCGGGCCAGCGGCTTCGCGAGCGCCCGCCGTAGTCGTAGGACCAGACGATCTCGTTCAGGAACGACGCACGGCCGAAGAGCCGGTCGAGCATCACCTTCACGTAGTGCGATTCGCGCGGATCGAGGTGCACGAAGAGCGAGCCGTGCGGCCTCAGGACGCGGCGCGCCTCGACGAGCCGAGGCTCGAGATAGGCGGGAAAGTCGTCGAAGCGATCCGCGAACTCCGAGACGCCGATCACCTCGCTCTTGTAGCGCCGGCCGGCGAAGCCGGTGCGATCGCCGCCGGCGTCGTCGCGGCGCGTGCGCAGACGTGCGCGGCGCTGGGTGTGGCCGGTGTTGAACGGCGGATCGACGTAGATCAGATCGACGAACGCATCCGGCAGCGCGCGCAGGGCCACGAGGTTCTCGCCCTGTACGATCAGATTGTCGCGGCTATCCTGCGCCGGGTGGCGATCCGCGCGCTCTCGCTCGACCTGTTCGACACCCTCGTCGACCTTCACATGGATCGTCTGCCCATCGTCGAGATCGCGGGCCGCCGGACGCCGTCGACGTATGGGATTCTTCACGGTGCCAGTGTGCAGTGGCACGGTCTGGATTTCGAGCGCTTCGCCGCCGAGCTGGGCGCGGTCGACCGCCAGATCCGCGACGTCTACTACGCGGAGCACCGCGAGCTCCCGACGCTCGAGCGCTTCAGTGCCTTCGCCGCGCGCGTCGGCGTGACCGATCCCGCGTTCGCCGAGACGCTCACGCGCGTGCACATGGGCGAGATCCGCGACTACGCCACGTTCCCCGCGCACCACGCGGAGCTCTTCGCGCGGCTGAAGGTGCGCGTCCCGCTCGCGGTCTGCTCGAACTTCAGCCACGGCGGGACCGCGCGGGAGGCGCTCGCGCTGGCGGGACTGCTCGAGCACTTCGACCCGATCGTGATCTCGGACGAGATCGGCGTGCGAAAGCCGCGCGCGGAGATCTTCGAGGCCGTGCTCGCGCGGCTCGGCGCCGCACCCGAGGAGGTCCTGCACGTCGGCGACAACCTGGCCGCCGACGTCGCCGGCGCCGCTCGGGTCGGCGCGCGCACCGCCTGGCTCACGCGCCGCGTGGCGGATCCCGACGCTGCGCTCGCTCGCTACGAAGGACCCAGGCCCGACCACGTGATCGCGGACCTCGCCGAGCTCGAGCGGCTGATCGACGCGTAGGGCGCGACTTGCGGTCCCGCGTCGCGAACGCCGGCGTCGATCCCTCTCGTGCGATGCGCTGCGCCCGGCGTGCGCCGGGCGCGGACTCCGCCGCGTGACTCACTCGATCGCCTCGGAAGACACGCCTCCCGTCTCGTCGCTCTCGCCCCCCGGGTTCCCCGTCGGCTACAGCGCACCGGCGTCGAAGACGGTCTCGCCGCCGAGCACGGTGCGCAGCACGCGGGTGCCTGCGAGCTCCTCGACCCTACACGAAATCGTGTCGCGGTCGACGATCAGAAGATCGGCGTGGCAGCCGGGCGCGAGCGTGCCGACGCCGTCCCAGCCGAGCGCGCGCGCCGCATCGCGCGTCCACATGCGCACGGCTTCGTGGCGCGAGACCTTCTGAGCCGGCCCGTCGTTGCGGCGCCCGCTGCCCCAGAACTCGTGGGTCTCTGCCAGCGCGATGTGCTCGAAGATGTTCTTCGGACCCCAATCGCTGCCCGCCGCCACCGTCAGCCCGGCGTTCAGCAGACGCTTCAACGGGATGAGATCGTCCCAGACGTGGCGGCCGATGCGCCGCTCGAAGAGATCCCCCTTCGCGCACGAGAACGACATGCTGGTCGTGACGACGAAGCCGAGCGCGGCATAGCGACGCGCGTGGTCGGCCGTGCACAGATAGTTGTGCTGGAGGATCCAACGCCGGTCGCGGATCGGTGTGCGCGCTGCGAGTGCTTCGGCGTTGGCGAGGAAATCGTCGTGATCGGCGTAGCCCGCGCCGATGAAATTGAGGCGCAGATCGTTCGCCGCGCAGTACTCTAGGGCGATCCGCTCGCGCGCCGCCGGGACGAACTCGCGGCCGCGAGTCAGCTCTCCGTAGGCGCCGATGTACGGCGCGTTCATGCGCAGGAAGCCCGGGTTCAGTGGGCCTCCCCGCGAAAGCGTGACACCGTCGTGGCGCAGCAGATCGTCGCCGGTCGAGGTCATCTCGCGGGCGAGCGCGAGGTTGGCGATGAACGCCTCCTCCGCGAGAGGCTTCTGCCACGGCATCGAGTAGTTCTCGGCCTCGAGCGACGTGAGCACACGCATGCGCAGCTGATCGCTCTGGCGCAGCGCCTGGAAGAGACCGATCGCGGCTGCATCCATCACGTGGCCTTCGTAAATCGTCGTGACGCCGAGGCGATGGTAGCTCGCGATTCCCTCGAGCGTCGCGGGCACGGCGATCTCCGGCTCAAGGAGCGGCAGCCTGCCGAGAAGGTCGTCCATGTACGGATCGCCGGTGTAGTACGTGTTGACGGGGCCGCTGAGGCGTCCGGTCGGATCGCCGTGCGCGTCCTTCTCGATCCACACATTGCTCTGTCGCGGCGCCGTCGAGCGGTCGATCCCGAGCGCGGCCAGAGCGGCGGAGTTGAAGGCGCAGACGTTGGGCGTCGTCGGGCCCCACGCCTGCAGCCACACCGGGTGATTCGGCGCCGCGCGGTCGAGCACGTGGCGGTCCGGCAAGACGCGCTCGGCGAGGTCGCGATACGAGCGCCGGATGAAGTAGTGCGGCTCGCCGACCGGCGTCGCCATGATCCACTTCCCGGCGGGCGTAGCCGCGGCGCGAGCGCGGATGCGCGCGGCGATGTCGTCGTGCGACGCGGCGTCCCAGAGCTTGACGAGCGGATACTCGAGCACGCTGAAGTGGAAGAGATGCGGATGCGTGTCGACGAAGCCGGGGAGCAGGGTTGCGCCGTCGAGATCGACGACGCTCGCGCCGGCGCCTGCGACGGTGCGCATGTCGCCCTCACTGCCGCTCGCGACCACGCGCCCGTCTCGGGCCACGAGCGCGGTGGCGCCCGCGTCCTGCGCGTCGACGGCCCCGACCATCGTCCGCACACGCCCCCCGCGATACAGCACGGTCTCGCCCATCGCTCCGTCCCTCCCGATCGCGACGCCCGCTCGGTCCGCAGCGCACACGCTACATCATCGAATCGGGCGATCGGTCCGCCATTGCGCCGGAGCACGCAGGCGAGCGGCAACTCGCGCCCTCGATCTACCCACCCGATCCCGCCTGCAACCCGGCGAGGCCTCGAAAGGCGTCCGGCGCCGTCCTCTCGCGGCACGGGGTTTGCTCGGCCTGCGGGCAGACGATCTCGAGGGGTGTGCCGTGGTCGAACGGGAAGACGATCCGAAGGCAGAAGAGGGCGCGCGGAAGCGCGAACGCGAGGTGCATCGCGCGCAGCTCGAAGCGGTTCGTGCCGCGTTCGCGGCACGAGGCGAGGGCGCAGCCCCGGATCCCGACAGCCCGGTCGACGCCTACCGGACCGAGTATCTCGTCGCGCGACTCACCGCGGACGTGCGCAGGTTGGACCGCAAGCAGCGGAATACCGCGAGGTTCGCGGCCGCGCTCGCCGTCTCGGTCGTCGGCTGCGTCGTCGCGTTCGCGCTGCTCGTGCCCTACCGGTTCGAAGGAGCCTACGTGCTCGACGAGATCTCCGCGCGCTCGATCCGCGCGGATCGCGTCGCCGTGACCGGGGACTTGCGCCTCGTGGACGCCGCGGGAAACGAGCTCGCCGTGCTGGGCCGCGGCCTCGGCGCGGTGGGCGGCGACAGGTCCGATCGCCCCGTCGTGCTCTCGCTGAACGCGGAGGGCGACCCGGCCCGACAGCTGGTGCGGCTCGCAGCTTCGAAGTCGGGCGCCCGACTCACGCTCGAAACACCGACCGGCAGCTCGTCGGTATCGGTGCTCAGCACGCAGGCGGGATCGACCGTCGAGGTTCGCGACGGCGAGCAGACCCAGCGCCTTCCCGGCGACGCGGCGGCCGCCCTTCCGGCGGTGGCGGCAGGTCCCGCGCCGCCGGAGGCGGGTTCGAGCGCCGTCCGGAACGTGCCGGTGTGGACTCCGCGCCGCGCCGGGCCGGGGCGCACCGACCTTCCCGAACTGCGCGAGGTCGGGCACGGCTTCCTCGTCGCCGACCTGTCCGCGCAGCCCGCAGCGGGCGGTGTGGAGGTGCGCGGGCGCATGGTGAACACGACCGCCGTCGTGCACAACGCGCTCGCGTTCAAAGTCGTCCTCGGCAACGCGTCGGCCACTCTGACCATCCCGAAGATCTCGCCCGGCAACAGCACCGGCTTCCGCGTCACGCTTCCGGGCGCAACGACCGGCCCGGGGGCCGACGCTCGGCTCGAGTACCTCGGCTCCACCGTCGCGTTCCAGGCGGCCTCGACGGAGCCGATCTACGGGCGGCAGGTCGAAACGCGCTAGCCGCCGCGGGCAAAACCGCTCCCGCTCGTACTATGCTCAGCGAATCGCGCAAGGGAGTGAACCCGTGACGGAACGATCGACGTACACGCCTCCGAAGGTCTGGAAGTGGGATTCCGAGAGCGGAGGGCGCTTCGCCAAGATCAATCGTCCGATCGCCGGACCCACCCACGAGAAAGCCCTTCCCGTGGGCAAGCATCCGTTGCAGCTCTATTCTCTCGCGACACCGAACGGTGTGAAGGTCACCGTCCTGCTCGAGGAGCTCCTGGCGCTCGGCAAGGGAGCCGAGTACGACGCCTGGCTCATCAACATCGGCGACGGCGATCAGTTCGGCAGCGGCTTCGTGGCGGTCAATCCCAACTCCAAGATCCCCGCGCTGCTCGACCGCGGGACGTCGCCGCCGACGCGCGTCTTCGAGTCGGGCGCGATCCTGGTCCATCTGGCCGAGAAGTTCGGGGCGTTCCTCCCGACGGAGCCCGCGGCGCGCGCAGAGACCCTCTCGTGGCTGTTCTGGCAGATGGGAAGCGCGCCGTTCCTGGGCGGCGGTTTCGGGCACTTCTATGCCT
>CAZMKX010000235.1:0-6135 GCA_964566375.1 uncultured Myxococcales bacterium | reverse complement strand
CCGTGGGAATTCAAGATGAACATGGCGCGCCAGTGCTGGGACGAGGCGCGGCACGTGCAGATCTACGAGAAGCTCCTCGTCCACGCGGGCGGCTACGTCGGCATGTTTCCGGAGTCGAGCTTCCTGTTCGAGTGCGCCTGCGCCGACGATCCCGCGCTGCGCGTCGCGGGTGTGAACCGCGGGCTCGAAGGCCTCGCCTGCGACGTGTTCCGCGACATGATCAAGTACTCGGAAAAGACCGGCGACGAGAAGATGGAGCAGGCGATCGACTTCGTGCTCGCGGACGAGCTCACGCACGTGCGTTTCGGCAGTGATTGGGTGCGCGAGTTCACGAAGAACGACCCCGCGCGCTTCGAGGCAGCGCAGAAGTTCCGCCGCGAGGTCGACAAGCAGTTCAGCTTCGGCGGCTCGCGTTCGGACCGCGAGGACGCCGCGATCCCGATCGCGCGCCAGGATCGCCTCGAAGCCGGATTCACCGAGGACGAGCTCACCGAGCTCGCGCAGATCTCCGGCGCCGGTCCCTCGCGCGAGACGCTGAGGGCCGCCGGAGAGATCCTTCGCCAACGCCACCTCGCCAATCGCGCGGCGGCCGGAGTGAAACGAGCATGAGCGACACCCGCATGTACCCCGGGACCGGCAAGGACGAGCGCACCACCTTCGCGCCCTATTCCGCGTTCGACATCCCCGCCGATCTGCGCGAGCTCCACGGACGCTACGACGTAGAGTCGATCGCGCGCAGGATCCGCAACTTCCGCTACGCGGAGGAATGGATGATGATGGCGATGGGCGGGTGGCTCGCGACCGTGCCCGAGGTTCCCGTGAAGACGGGGCTCGGCAAGATCATCTGGGAAGGTGCACGCGCGGCCGACGAGCTCGGCAAGCGACTGCCGGAGCTGCGCTGCGGCCGCAAGGCCGTTTCGGCCTCGGAGTCGCCGAACCAGGGCTTCGCCGCCTTCATCCAGGCCGTGACCGAGCCCGAGACTCCGGACCTCACGATCGAGAAGCTCTGCGGCGTCTTCGACGTGCTGAAGCCGCACCTCGTCGACGTCTACGAGAAAATCATGCGCGAGACCGACCAGATCGCGGACGCGCCGACGGTCGAGATCCTCGACGACATCGTGCGCAAGACGCGCCGTCACATCGGCTGGGGCCAGGAGGTGCTGGACCGCCTGTGCGACACCGATTCGCGTCGCGAGCGGCGGCGTGCCCGCGCGGCGGACCTGCGCGCGAAGCTGATCGCTTGCGGCGGCGTGAACGGAGACCTGGCGCCCGGCTCGGCCTGATGAACCGCGCCCTCGTCTATCACGGCAAGGCGGATGTCCGCCTCGAGACCCTCCCGGATCCGACGCCGCCGGACGCGCGCGGCGTCGTCGTGCGCGTGGAGCGCACGGCCATCTGCGGCTCGGATCTCCACCTGTATCACGGCACGTTGCCGGTCCCTCCGGGCTTCGCGCTCGGCCACGAGTTCGTCGGAGAAGTCGTCGAGACCGGACGCGACGTGCGCCGCTTTCGCAGCGGCGATCGCGTGATCGTCTCGGGCGTGATCGGCTGCGGGGAGTGTCGTCCCTGCGCCGAAGGCCACCCGATCCGCTGCGATCGACACCAGACACGCGTGTTCGGCAACTCGCGCGAGCTGCCCGGCGGACAAGCCGAGGCGGCCGCGGTCCCGGCCGCGGACTCTGCGCTCCTGCGCGTCCCGGAGGGGATCAGCGTCGAGCACGCGGTGCTTCTCACCGACATCCTGCCCACCGGCTATTTCGGCGCGAAGAACGCCAACATCCGGCCGGGTCAGTCCGTGGCGGTCGTCGGGCTCGGCCCCGTCGGCCAGTGCGCCCTGCAGTGCGCGCAGCTCTTCGGCCCGGCACGGGTGTTCGCGATCGACCGCGTCCCGGAGCGACTCGACGCCGCGCGCGCGCAGGGGGCGATTCCGATCGACGCTGCGAGCGATCCCCTCACGCAGATCCGCGACGCGACCGGCGGCCACGGGCCCGACGCGGTGATCGAGGCGGTCGGCGCGGACGAGACGATCGCGCTCGCGCTCCAGCTCGTGCGCGTCGCGGGAGTCGTCTCGGTCATCGGCGTGAGCACGAACATGGCGTTTCCGTTCAACATGCTTCAGGCGCTGATGAAGGACCTGACGTTCCGCATCGGCATCTGCCCGGTGCCGGAGCTCTGGGCCGATCTCGTTCCGCTCCTGCAGTTGAGCCGGCTTCGGCTCGACGGATTGTTCACGCACCGCATGCCGCTCTCGAAGGGCGCCGAGGCCTACGCGCTCTTCGACGCGCGCCGCGACGGCGTGATGAAGGTCCTGCTCGATCCGGCGGCGTGATAGGCTCGCGCGCGCGTGCAGCCGGTGATCGAGACGAGTCAGGGGAAGCTGTCGGGCCGAGTAGAGGCGGGCGTCGCGCGGTTTCTCGGCATTCCCTATGCGCGCCCGCCCGTCGGCGCGCTGCGCTTCCGGCCGCCGCAGCCGCCGGAGCCGTGGCCGGGCGTGCGAGATGCGACCGCGTTCGGCGCCTCTGCGCCCCAGGCGGAGCTCGGGGCCGCCGCGCTTCCCGGCATGAGCGTGGGCCGACAGAGCGAGGACTGTCTGTACCTGAACGTGTGGAAACCCGCGGCCGACACCGGAAAGCGTCCCGTGCTGGTCTGGATCCACGGCGGCGGCTTCTCGTCGGGATCGGGCTCGCAGCCGAGCTACGACCCGACGGGCCTCGTCGCGCGCGCGAACGTCGTCGTCGTCACGCTGAACTACCGCCTGGGCGCGCTGGGCTTCCTGTATCTCGGCGCGCGAGGTGCTTCGCGGCTGGGCGCGACGGCGAACGTCGGGCTCCTGGATCAGATCGAGGCGCTCGCCTGGGTGCGCGACAACGCCGCCTCCTTCGGCGGCGATCCCGGGAACGTCACGATCTTCGGTGAGTCGTCGGGCGGGCGGAGCGTCGCCACGCTGCTCGGCACGCCGGCCGCACGCAGGCTCTTCCATCGCGCGATCGCGCAGAGCGGCGCCGCGAGTCACGGTCACGACGAGACGAGCGCGACGGAGATCGCGCGCGAGCTCATGCGCGAGCTCGGCGTTCCGGTCGAGGAAGCCGAGCGGCTTCGCGAGGTCGGAGTCTCGGCGCTGCTCGAGGCACAGGGCCGCGTCGTCGCGCGCAGGGTCGGCACGCCCGGCTGGCTGCCGTTCCAGCCGGTGGTCGACGGCGTCGTGCTGCCGGAGCCCCCGCTCGCCGCGATCCGAGGCGGACTGTCGCGCGACGTGCCGCTTCTCGTGGGCAGCAATCGCGACGAGTGGAAGCTGTTCGCGGCGGCCGATCCGCGACTCCACAGGCTCGACGACGACGGTCTGCGGAGCCGCGCGCGCGCGCGCGTGCCCGACGCCGACCCGGCGCGCGCGGACGCACTGCTCGAGGGCTATCGCGGCTCAGGCGAGGCGCGCGTCGGGACGAGCCCGCTCGAAGTGTTCTGCGCGCTGGAAACCGACCGCGTATACCGGATTCCGGCGCTGCGTCTGGCCGACGCGCAGGTTCGCGCCGGCGGAACGGTGTACGCCTACCACTTCACCTGGCCCTCGGCCCTGCTCGGCGGCGCGCTCGGCGCCTGCCACGCCGTGGAGGTGCCGTTCGTATTCGGGAACGTCGACACGCCCGGGGGACGCGCGTTCAGCGGAAGCGGCCCCGAGGTCACGGCGCTCTCGGCGCGCGTGATGGACGCCTGGTCGAGCTTTGCGCGCGACGGCGTTCCGCGGGCCCGGAGCCTGCCGGATTGGCCGCGTTACACCGAAGAGCGTCGAGAGACGATGATTCTCGGCGCGGCCTGCGCCGTCGAGCTCGATCCCGGCGGCGCGACGAGGCGGCTCTGGGACGGGATTCCGTGAGCGCCGACGCGGAGCGGCCTCAGCTCAGCCAGCGCGCGAGCGGCGTGCCGAAGAGAAGGCGGATGAACCGCTTCATCCCCTCGTCCTTCGCGCTCGAGTACGGGTATTGCCGGGCCGTCTGCCGGCCGCCGAAGCGGTCGGTCAGGATCGGCTGCGCGTAAGCGTAGCCGCGCGGGCCGTGCACTCCGTTCACCTGACCGACGCCGCTCTCCTTGCGCCCGCCGAACGGCGCCTCGATCGCACCGTAGGTCATCGTCATGTCGTTGATGCAGACGCTGCCGGCGTCGATGCGCGTCGCGATCTCGCGACCCCGTCGCAGGTCGCGCGTCCAGACGCTCGCGCCCAGACCGAAGGTCGTGTCGTTCGCGCGCGCGATCGCCTCGTCGACGTCGCGCACGCGCGCGATCGGCAGTACCGGTCCGAACGTCTCCTCGCGCATCAGCGCCGAGTCGGCGTTCACCTCGCTCATCACCGTCGGCTCGAAGAAGAGGCCCTTCAGGGCAGGATTGCGGCGCCCGCCGACGAGCACCCTCGCTCCGCGCGCCCTCGCCTCGTCGACGTGGCGTTCGACGATCTCGAGCTGTCGCGGCCAGAACATCGCGCCGACGTCGAGCTCGCCGGAGTCCGACTGGCGCAGGGCCCGCACGCGCTCCACCACCTTCTGCGTGAAGACGTCCGCGACCTCATCGACGACGTACACGCGCTCGGTTCCACAGCAGTACTGGCCGGAGTTGAGGAAGCCGCCCGCGACCGCGCCGCCCGCGGCGGCGTCGAGATCGGCATCGGCGCACACGATCATCGGGTCCTTGCCGCCGAGCTCGAGCGTGCACGGTATCAGCCGCTCCGCGCACGCGACCGCGACGCGCCGCCCGGTCGCCACGCTGCCCGTGAAGGAGATCTTGTCGACGCCCGAGGCGACCAGCGCCGCTCCGGTCTCACCGTCGCCGGTCAGGAGGGTGAGCACGCCCTCCGGAAGCCCGGCAGCCTTGAAGAGATCGCCGACGATCTGGCCCGAGAACGGAGTCACCTCCGACGGCTTCAACAGCACGGTGTTGCCCGCGAGCAGGGCCTGGACCGTCGGGTTCAGTGAAAGGATCACGGGCGCGTTCCAGGGGCTGATCACGCCCACCACGCCGAGCGGGCGATGGACGATCTCGAGCTTTTTCATGAAGCGCAGCATCCCGTGCAGGCGCTTGCGCTCCGGCGCGAGGATCCGGGGAGCGTGCTTCGACCAATACGTCATCGCGTCGCAGGCGGCGAAGACGTCGATCATCCGCGCCTCGCTCGCGGGCTTGCCCGACTCGCGCACGACGATCTCGACGACCCGATCCTGGCGCTCGACCAGGATGGCGAGCGCGCGCTGCACGAACCTCGCCCGCTCGCGGACCGTGAGCGCGGCCCAGGCCGGCTGCGCCTTGCGCGCGCGCTCGAGCGCGCCGCGCACGTCCTCGGCGTTCATCACCTCGACCTCGCCCACGCGCTCGAGCGTCGCCGGATTCGATATCTCGAGCCGCCGCCGCGCTCCCGGCGGGGTCGGCACCGGAGTCACGATCGCCATCGCGACATCGTACCATCCCGGCGTGGTGAAGCTGATCTTCCTTTGCGCGCGACGGCCCGGATCGACGCACGCGCAGTACTGCTCGCATCTGCTCTCGCACCACGCGCCGCTCGCGCTGCGGCACCACACGAGCCTGAGGCGCTACGTGTTGAACCTGCTCGAAGAGGATGACGCGATCGACAGCGTGAACGCGCTCTCGTACGAGACGCTCGCCGACTTCGAGACCCGCAACTACGACTCGGCCGAGGGCGAGCGGATCGTGACCGAGGATCACGCGCGTTTCCTCGGAGAGGCGTCGGGGTACCTGACGCGGGAGAGCGTCGTGCGTGCAGACGCGCCCGGATTGGCCACGGGCGCGCGCTCTCCGGGCGTGAAGTGGATCTGCGCGCTGCGCCGCACGGAGCGTCTCACGGCCGAGAGCTTCGCCTCCAGGCTCGAGAGCGAGATCGTGCCGGAGCTGCTGGCCGGGCAGCCCGCCCTCACCCAGGTCTGCGTCGATCGCGTGGAGCGGAAGCTCTTCGGCACGGGACGCGCCTGGGACGCGTTCCTCGAGACGCGCTTCGCCGACGCCACGCGCGCGCCGCTCCATCCGTTCGATTCGTTCGACTGCGCGGTTTCGCTCCGCGGCCGCATTGCGCGTCTCACCGACGGGACCGCGACCTGGCGCGTCGCCGAGTACGTCGAGCGGGCCTGACTCAGTCCGCGC
>CAZMKX010000234.1:3195-6143 GCA_964566375.1 uncultured Myxococcales bacterium | reverse complement strand
AGCATCGGGTTGAAGCCCATCATCGTGACCACGCGCTTCTGGCGCAGGTAGTTCACGATCGAGTTCTCGCTGTAGTAGCCGAGCGTCGGCACCGGCCGCAGGATCGAGGTGCGGATGTCCGGGTACTGCCACATGAAGCCGCTGGTCAGGGCGTCCACCTCGACCAGGTCGCGGATCTCGGGGTAGTTCCGGCCGGCGAGCAGCGGGTGATCCTCGGCCACGAAGCTCGGGTTCTCGGGCAGCGCCCCGTAGACGTAGCTCGTCGACATGACCACGAGCTTCTTCACGCCGTAGGTCCGGCAGTGATCGAGGAGCTTTCGCGTGCCGCGGACGTTCGTATCGAAGCGCGCCGTGTCGGGACCGCGGAAGTGCCGCACGAAGCCCAGGTGGACGACCGCGTCCGGCTGCTCCTTGCGCATCACCTCCTCGAAGGCGCGCGTGCGCACGTCGAGCTTGTAGAACGGCGCGCCGGCGGGCCGGCGGTCCCAGTCCTCGCTGTCCACGCCGATCACGCGTTGATCGCGCGAAAGCCTCCGCGCGAGCAGGCGACCCTGCCCGCGAGCGACTCCGACGATCAGAACCTTCTCCACGTCGACGTCCTTCGCGGCGCGGTCTCGTCGGTATGGTATAAGAAGCCGCGAATGGACACGAACGTGAAGTTCGAGAGCATCCGCATACCGGCGCTGCCGGATGTCACGGTCACCGGCGTGGTCGCGACCCCCGAATGGTGGCCGAGCGGGCAGCGCGTGGGCCTGGTGATCGGCCACGACCTGGCCGGGGGCATGGACGAGCCGGGGCTGGTGGCGCTGCAGACGGCGCTCGCCTCGCGCGGTCATCTGGTCCTGCGCTTCAATTTCCCGTTCGCCGAGCAGAAGAAGAAGCGGCCCGACGCGAACAACGTTCTCGATCGAACGTTCAAGACCGCCGTGGCCGCCGTGCTCTCGGATCCCGAGAACGCTCCGGCGCGCATGCTGGTGGGCGGGATCGGGCTCGGCGCACGCGTCGCCACGCGCGCGATCGCACAAGGACTGAAGGTCGACGCCGCCTTCTCGCTGGGCTTCCCGCTGCACCTGTCGGGAAAGCCCGGGCTGCAGGACGTCGACTACATGTACCGGATCATCTGTCCGGTTCTGTTCGTGCAGGGCGCGCGCGATCCGCACTGCCGGATCGACAAGCTCGAGGAGCTGCTGCGGCGGCTCGGGGCACCGACCCGGCTGCACGTGGTCACCGACTGCGGCCCGGGGCTCGAGCCGATCAAGCGCACCGGCCGTACACCGGAGCAGATCCGCGAGGAAGCACTCCTGCAGATCGAGGGCTTCGTTCAAGAGGTCATCGGGCGGGGCTGAGCTACGCTAGGGCCCGTGGCGGAACCCGGCGAGCCCGAGCGAGACACCGCGCTGTCGGTCCTCTTCCGCGCCGAGCGGCGCCTGCCGGAGCGTCTGCACGGCGTGATTCGCTTCGAGCCGGAGATCTACCGCGAGATCCAGGGCGATCCGCACGCGATCCCGCAGGCCATCGCCGTAGTGATCGCCACGTCGGTGCTCGCGGGGCTCGGCCGCAGCTCCCTCCCGCTGATCTTCCTGTGGACCGCGCTCGCGATGCTGCAGTGGCTGGTCGTGACGGCGTTGATCTGGTCGGTCGGACGGCTCGCCGTCGAGGGCGGTGCGGACTACGCGCGGCTCCTGCGCTGCAGCGGCTTCGCGTACGCGTGGTTCGCCCTGCTGATCGGCTACGGTCTACCGCTGGTCGGCCCGATCTTCGCCTGGGCCGGCGTCCTGCTCTCGCTGCTGTCCCTGGTGATCGCGACGCGGGAGGTGCTTGGAGTCGACACCACGCGCGCGATCGCGATCTGCGTGATCGCGCTCGGCGTCCCGGTGACGGCGCTCTTCTGGGTCGCGGGTTGAAGGGCGAGGGGAGGTCTCGGCCGGTGCGCGAGCGGAGGGTGCAATGGTCGTCCTAGGACTCAACTGCTCGTCGTGGCACGACCCGAGCGCGGCGATCATGGTCGACGGCGTGCTCGTCGCCGCCGCCGAGGAGGAGCGCTTCTGCCGGCGCAAGCACGCGCGCGACACACGCCCCGTCGAGAGCGCGCGCTTCTGCCTGGAGAAGGCCGGAGTCCGCCCCGAGGACGTGACGGCGGTCGCGCACCCCTGGTCGCTGCGCGCGGTCCGAGACAACTTCCTGCCCTACGTCCAGCGCAATCTCGGCCAGGAGTCCCCGCTCGCGATCGGACGCTTCCTGCGCCAGCGCCTGCGCCGGCGCAGGCGCGAGCTGCGCAAGCTGCACGAGACGCTGCGGGAGCTCGGAATCGACCCCGCGCGCGCGAACGTGTGCGAGGTCGAGCACCACCTCGCGCACGCGGCGAGCGCCTATCTCTTCTCGGGCTTCGACGACTGCGAGCTGGTCACGATCGACGGCGCGGCGGAGATGACCTCCGGTCTGTTCGGGAGCCTGCGCGGCGGAAAGGTCACGAAGCTCTACGAGGTCCAGCGCCCGGCGTCGCTCGGCATCTTCTACTCGGCCATCACCGACTTCCTGGGCTTCACGCCCGACGACGGCGAGTACAAGGTGATGGGCATGGCGCCGTACGGCGACCCCGACGAGATCGACCTCTCGGATCTGATCGCCTGGGACGGCGAGACGCTGCGGATGAATCGCGAGTTCGTCTATCCGCCCGGCGCGAAGCGCTATCACGGACGGCGCTTCGGCCAGGCGATGGTGGATCGCTTCGGGCCGCCGCGCACGGGCGACGTGCTCGCCGAGCCGTACATCCACATCGCCGCCGCGGCGCAGCGCCTGCTCGAGCGCGTCTCGCTCGCGATGGTCGAGAACCTGCTCGGCGAGCGCCTCCGGGAGACGCGCCGGCTCTGCTTCGCCGGCGGCTGCGCGCTGAACGTCGTGCTGAACCGCAAGCTGATCACGCACGGCTTCGTCGACGAGGTCTTCGT
>CAZMKX010000234.1:0-3095 GCA_964566375.1 uncultured Myxococcales bacterium | reverse complement strand
ACGTCGTGCTGAACCGCAAGCTGATCACGCACGGCTTCGTCGACGAGGTCTTCGTCCCGCCCGCGCCGAACGACGCCGGGCTCTCGGTCGGCGCGGCGGCCTACGTCGCCGCGTCGCAGGGCGCGAAGGTCGAGCCGCTCCGTCACGCGTACCTGGGCCCGGCGTATTCGAGCGACGACGCGGTCCGGGAGCTCGAGAGCCGGCGCATCCCGTACCGGCGGCTCGGCGATCCGTCGCTCGCGGGCGCGGATCTGCTCTCGCGCGGCCAGGCCGTCGCGTGGTTCCAGGGCGCGATGGAGTGGGGGCCGCGGGCGCTCGGCAACCGCAGCATCCTCGGGCATCCGGGGATTCCCGGAACGCAGCGCGAGATCAATGCGCGCATCAAGTTCCGCGAGACGTGGCGGCCGTTCTGTCCGTCGGTGCTGGCGGAGCACGCGCGCGAGGTGCTCGGCACGTCGCACCCGTCGCCGTTCATGACCTACAGCTTCGAGCTGCCGATCGAGTGGCAGAAGCGCATGCCCGAGGTGACGCACGTCGACGGCACCGCGCGACCGCAGGTGCTCGAACAGAAGGCGAACCCGCGCTTCCACGCGCTGGTGTCGGAGTTCATGCGGCGCACGGGCCTGCCCGCGGTGATCAACACGTCGCTGAATCGCCGCGGCGAGCCGATGATCCGCTCGCCCCACGACGCGCTCGAGATGTTCTTCGGCTGCGGCCTCGAGCACCTGATCATCGAGGATCTGTACGTGGCGAAGGACCCGACCCAGCCGGCACCGCTCGGCGCGACGGGATGAGCGCTCAGAGCGCGAAGGTATTCGGCGCCTTGTCGCGTCCCGGTGTCACGCGGCCGGTGACGCCGACGCCTTCGACCTCGAGCAGGAGCCGGAAGAGCGCGTCGCTCTTCTCGCCGTTCGCGACGCTGCGGCGGCCGTCGGGAAGTCGCAGGTAGAGCAGGCTCTTCTCCGGCCGGTTTTCGCGGTCGAAGAGCACGGTGTAGCTCTCGATCCGCGCCGGGCCCTCGGGGGAATCGACGAGCGCGGGGCCCTCCACCTCGGCCTTCGGCAGCGTGAGAACCGACGCGCGTCCGTCGGCGGCCCCGCTGCGCCGCGGGTCGGTCGAGAGCGAGGCGATCGCGTGCTTGGTCGCGCTCATTCCGAGTCCAGAGACCCAGCCGACCCGACCCGCGCCCGCGCGCAGACGCAATACGGTGTTGGCCAGGCCGTGCATCGCGTAGTTGTTTCCGGGGCCGCCGTGGTGCGCGAGCCCGCCGGTCTGCGTGGGCGGACGTGGATCGGTCGTCGCAAGCCCGAGCGCGTCGAGCGCGAGCTCGACCGCGCACGGAAAGCAGCTGTACAGGTCGAAAAGCTCGACGTCGGCGACGCCGATCGACGCGTGCGCCTGCGTCGCGCGCGCGGCGGCGGCGTAGGCCGGGCTGGACGCGAGATCGGCGCGCTCCGCCGCGCTCCAGCCATCGTGGGCCGACGCGCCGCCCAGGAAGTGCACGCGTCGCTCGCGCGCGATGCCGAGCCGGTCGGCGGCGGGCTCCGAGAGCACGATCGCCGCGGCCCCCTGGTCGACCTCCATCAGCGCGTTCATGAGCTTCGGGTACGGGAAGCCGATCCAGCGATTGCGCGAATCGACGGTGCGGATCGCGTCGGCGGTGCGCGGCTCGGGGAACCACGAGTACGGATTTCGCGCGGCGACCTCCGAGTAGCGCGCCATCAGCGCAGCGACGTGACGTTGGTGCGCCTCGATCGAGCGGCCGGCGCGCGCGCGCAGCGCGTTCTCGTACACGGGGTACATCTCGACGGGGTTGCGGATTCCATGGCGCTGCTCGAGCGCGTTCGCGAACGGCTTCATCTCGAGCAGGAAGCGCGGGAGCCTCTCGCCGCCCGGCGTCCAGTGCGCGAGCTTCGCGCCCTCGCTGCGCGCGCGGCGGCGGCTGTACACGGCCTCCGCCCCGGCGAGGAGCGCGACCTCGATCTCGCCATCGGCGATCCGGTTCGCCACCTGGTTCAGCAGCAGGATGGGACCCTCGCCGCCGCCGGCCAGATCGGCCGTCTCGCGCGGCCTGGCGTCCACGAGCTGCGCGGTGCGGGCGGGCAGGTCGTCGTACGCCCAGGCCATGGGCGGGATCGTCCCCACGAAGTCCGCTTCGCGGAGGAGCTCGGGACGGCCCGCGTCGGCGGCGGCGCGCTCGAGCGCCGTGGCCATGAGCCGGGCGGGCTCGATCGGATTCCACTCCGCCGAGTCCAGCCCCGGGCGATTCCGCACCTGTCCGACGCCGACGATCACCGCGCGCGGGTTTGACATACCCCTCCCTCCGGTCGCAGCTTACGGGACATGAACGACGAGCTGTACCTGGAGCAGATCGAGTGCGGGCCGATGCAGAACTTCGTCTACGTGATCGGCTCGAAGGAGACGCGCGAGGTCGTCCTGGTCGATCCGGCCTGGGCGATCGAGCCACTCGTCAACCACGTGCGCGAGGCAGGCTACGAGCCGATCGCCGCACTCGTGACCCACTACCACCCGGACCACGTCGGCGGCTCGATCTACGGCCAGCAGATCGAGGGCCTGCGCGAGCTCCTCGACCTGAAGGGCATGAAGGTCTACGCCAACAAGCACGAGGCGCTCGGCGTCCAGCGCGTGACGGGGATCTCGGACTCGGACATCGTGAAGGTCGACGGCGGTGACGCCCTGAAGGTCGGGAACATCGAGATCGACTTCCTGCACACGCCGGGGCACACGCCCGGCTCGCAGTGCTTCATGGTCCGGAACGCGCTGGTGTCGGGCGATACGCTCTTCATCCAGGGCTGCGGGCGCGTCGATCTGCCCGGCGCCGATCCCGACGCGATGTACGACAGCCTGCAGAAGCTCGCCGCGCTCCCCGACGACACCGTCCTGTACCCCGGCCACGATTACGGCGGCGGCCCGCACCGGACCATGGCCGAGACCAAGCGCATCAACACCTACCTGCGCATCCCCAACCGGGAGATGTGGCGGGAGATGATGGGCGCCGGCTGAGCCGCGCGACGCCCGCCTGAAACATCCGGCTGCACCCGGTTGAAACGGGTGGGGCCGTACCGTAGAGTGCC
>CAZMKX010000233.1:0-6197 GCA_964566375.1 uncultured Myxococcales bacterium | reverse complement strand
TGATCAAGAACGAGCAGGTGCTGTACTGCATCGGCAGCCGCACGGGCATCCTCGTGCGCGGCGCGCCGCCCGACAGGCCCCACACGCGCTTCGACCAGGACCGCGCGGGCCTGCACCACTTCTGCTTCCGCGCGCGAAGCCGCGAGGACGTCGATGCCATTCACGCTTTTCTGCTCGGCGAGCGCGACGCGCGCATCGTCCACCCGCCCGAGGATGGCGCGTTCGCCCCGGGGTACTACTCGCTGCTCTTCGAGGATCCGGACGGGATCCGCGTCGAGGTGAACCACGTTCCCGGCAAGGGTCACTTCGATTCCGGCGGGCGTCTCGGGCCCGGCGGGAGCGGCCCGGCGCGCAAGTTCGGCTCGGAGGGTCTCGGCGGCTGAGGCCGTCTCAGCGCCGGCTCACGGGACCCTGCGGCGGTCGCGCGCGCAGCTCGCCGGCGCCGCGCTGGATGCGCGCAAACGCCTCGAGCAGGTCGTCGACCTCGGCATCGCCGCCCAGGAAGATCTCGTGCGGCAGCCAGATCGACTCGTCGAAGGCCGCGCGGCGCGCGACGGGAAAGCGCTGGCCCTCGTACGAGATTCCCGCGCGCGACAGCGGATTGGTGTACGGATCGGGCGCGAAGAGGGGATCCTCGGACAGCGGCGTGTAGAAGCGCCCGGAGCACGGCACACCCTCGGCGCGGAGCGCGAGGATCACGTGGTCGCGCGGCACGTCGGCGAACGCACGCGCGTCGTAGCGCAGCACGAGCTGGTAGCAGGTGCGCGCGCTGACGCGCGGATCGCGTGCCAGCGGTCGCAGGCCCGGAACCCGCGCGATCTCGCGCTCGAAGCGGTCGGCGTTCGACGCCCGGCGCGCGTTCTGCGCGGGTAGACGCTCGAGCTGCGCGCGCGCGATCGCGGCCTGCCACTCGGTCATGCGCAGGTTGTGGCCGAGCATCTGCTCCGGGAAGGCATCGAAGCCCGGCTCCTTCCGGCCGCAGTTCACGAGCGACCAGAGGCGTTGCGCGAACGTGTCGTCGTTCGTGGTCACCGCGCCGCCCTCGCCGGCGCTCAGGAGCTTCGAGCTCTGGAACGAGAACGAGCCGAGCTGACCGAGCGAGCCGGCGGGCCGGCCGCGCCACCTCGCGCCGTGCGCGTGCGCGCAGTCTTCGACGACGAGCAGGCCGCGTCGCGACGCGATCGCGCCGAGGGCGTCCATATCTGCGAGCGAGCAGGCGAGGTGCACCGGCAGGATCGCGGAGGTGCGCTCCGAGACGAGCGCCTCGACCGCGCGCGCGTCGAGGCAGTACGAGTCGGGGTCGACGTCGGCGAAGACCGGCACGCAGCCGGCCGCGATGATTCCCCCCGCCGTACCCACGAACGTGTAGGCGGGCATGATCACCTCGGAGCCCGGCGGCACGCGCGCCGCCTGCAGCGCGAGCATCAGCGAGAACGTGCCGTTCGCACAGGGCACGGCATGGGTGCTGCCGACGAACGCCGCGAACTCGGCGGCCAGCGCGCGCGCCTCCGTGTTGGGGCTCGGATGTCCGCCCCAGTTTCCGCTCTCGAGCACGCGCAGGACGGCCGCGCGCTCGGGCGCGCCGTGCTCGGGCCAGGCCGGCCACGGCCGCACGCGGGCGGGCGCGCCGCCGTGGATCGCGAGCACGGGACCGTCCGCCATCAAACCCCCCGCTGACCCATCGGAATCTACCACGGGTTTTTGACACTCCGAGCAGGCCCCATGTAGGCTCCGCGCGTGCCCCAGAAGTACGTCCGCGTCGACGGCGTGGCGACGTTCGTCCACCACGTCGGTCCGACTACGCTTCCCGAGCGTCCCCCCGTGCTCACGCGCGGCGAGACGATCGTCTGCCTGCACGGCGCGGGGGGGAACGGGGCGGTGTTCGCGGACGTCCTCGCCCGACTCGAAGCCGAGCACAGCCCGCTGGCCTTCGACCGGCCCGGGCACGCGCGCTCGGGCGGCCTCGAAAGTCTGCCGACGATCGCCGCGATGGCGTCGTTCACCCGCGACTTCTGCGCGGCGCTCGGGATCGCGCGCGGCGTTCTGCTCGGCACGTCCATGGGCGGCTGTATCGCGCTCGAGACGACGCTCGGTTCGCCGGCGCTCGTTCGCGCGCTGGTCCTCGTCGGCGCGGGCGCGCGCTGCGAGGTGAGCGACGCTTCACTCGAGAAGCTCCGGCTGATCAGCGAGGGCAAGGCCCGGCGCGAGTTCAACCGCGCCGACTACTCCGCGCACGCCTCGCCCGACGTGATGCGTCGCGGCTTCATGGAAGACCTGAAGACCGATCCGCGCGTCGTGTACGGGAACGCCCGCGCGCTGCGCGACTGGAGCCGCGTCGCCGAGCTGGGTCGCGTCCGCTGCCCGACGCTCGTGGTCGTGGGCGAGGACGACACGGAGATGCGCGCGGAGTCCGACCGGCTTGCCTCGGGAATTCCCGGCGCCGTGCAGGTGGTGGTGCCGAAGTGCGGTCACGGCGTCGCGCGCGAGCAGCCCGAGGCGCTCGCCGACGCCGTGCGCGCGTTCCTGGCGGGGCTCGCGCGATGAGTCTCTCGCGCGCGATCGCGCTGGCCGGCGCCTACGAGCACCCCACGCGCTGGGCGCCCGAGAAGACCGAGTTCCAGATCATGGCGGAGAGCGCGCGCGGCGCGCTCGACGACTGCGGGCTCTCGCTCCGCGACGTCGACGGCTTGTTCGCGGCGAGCATGTCGATGGGCGCGATGGGTGTCGTTTCGCTCGCCGAGTACCTGAACATCAAGCCGCGCTACCTGGACGGCACGAACATCGGCGGCTCGTCGTTCGTCGCGCACGTGAGCCATGCGGCGGCCGCGATCCACGCGGGATTGTGCGAGGTCGCGCTGGTCCTGTACGGGAGCACGGCCGCCTCGAACGCGCTGGCGATCGGCACGGGCCTCGGCTCCGGGCGCGACGCGGGCGCGTCGTTCGTCTCGCCCTACGGGCTGACGACGGTCGGAAGCTACGCGCTGGTCGCGCAGCGCCACATGCAGCGCTACGGGACGACGTCGGAGCAGCTCGCCGAGATCGCCGTCACCATGCGGCGTCACGCGGGGCTGAACCCGAACGCGAAGATGCGCAAGCCGATCACGGTGGCGGACGTGCTCGAGAGCCGCGTGATCTCGCGGCCGCTCCACCTGCTCGACTGCTGCATCATCAGCGACGGCGGGGGCGCGCTCGTCGTGACGAGCGCCGCGCGCGCGCGCGACCTCGCGAAGCCGCCCGTGCTGCTGCTCGGCTGCGGCGAGGCGCTCTGCCACCAGGAGCTCGGCGCGCCGGACCTGCTCACGATCGCGGCGAAGCAATCGGGCGAGCAGGCGTTCCGCATGGCGGGCGTCACGCACGACGACGTCGACCTGTGCACGATCTACGACTCGTTCACGATCACGGTGCTCGCGACGCTCGAGAATCTGGGCTTCTGCAAGCCCGGCGAGGGGGGGGCGTTCGTCGGCGGGGGGCGGATCGGGCTGGGCGGCGCGCTGCCGCTCAACCCCGACGGCGGGGGCCTGTCGTCGAATCACCCGGGCATGCGCGGGATCTTCCTGGTGATCGAGGCGGTGAAGCAGCTGCGCGGCGAGTGCGGCGAGCGGCAGGTGCCCGACGCGCGCATCGCGCTCGCGCACGGAACCGGTGGAACGCTCGGCGTCGCGCACAGCGGTGCGACGCTGATCCTGGCGAGGGACTGATGGCGCGAGAGATCGACCACCCCAAGCCCGTCGCCGACTGGGAGACTCGCGGCTACTGGGAAGGCGCCGGCCGTCACGAGCTGGTCTTGCAGCGCTGCCGGCGCTGCGGCACGGTGCAGCACCGCCCGCGCGCGCTCTGCGTGACTTGTCTGGGCGGCGAGATCGAGCACTTCGTGGCTTCCGGCCGCGGCACCGTGTGGACCTTCACCGTGACCGAG
This sequence comes from uncultured Myxococcales bacterium, assembly GCA_964566375.1. Lineage (GTDB taxonomy): Bacteria > Myxococcota_A > UBA9160 > SZUA-336 > SZUA-336 > VGRW01. Next base: position 2,281 of record CAZMKX010000233.1, on the reverse strand, counting down.
CAGAACCAGGTTCCCCCGTTCCGCGACGCGACGCCCTACGTGCTCGCGTACGTCGAGCTCGACGAGGGTCCGCGGCTCCTCACCAACGTCGTCGGCTGCGAGCCCGAGGCGGTGCGGATCGGCATGCCCGTCGTCGCGGAGTTCCGCGCCGACGCCGACGGCCTCGCCGTCCCCGTCTTCCGGCCGGCATGATCCTCGACCTGCACAATCACTCGATCGTGTCCGACGACGGACGCGCGAAGGTCGAGAACTACTGTCAGTGGATCCGCAAGCGCGAGATCCCCCTCGACGGCTTCGTGCTCACCGAGCACCGCCAGTTCGACGCCGTCTCGGACTACCGCAAGCTCGAGGACGAGCACGGACTCCTGATCCTGAAGGCATCCGAGGTCGAGACCGACTACGGCCACGTTCTCGTCTTCGGCGTGAACGACGAGATGCGCGCGGCGTACGACTTCACGCGGATCGACCTGCCGCTCGAGCTCGTGCTGCGCGAGACCGAGCGCTGCGGCGGGGTCGCGGTTCCCTGTCACCCGGGCCGGCCGCGCGTCGGCCTGTGCGCCCACTTCGAGGCCAGGGGCCCCGTCGAGGGCGTGCGCCTGATCGAGACGCTGAACGGCGGCAGCCGCGGCGAGGAGGACGCGGCCGCGATTGCGCTCGCCGAAGCGCGCGGATATCGCGGCATCGGCGGGAGCGACGCGCACATCGTCAGCCAGATCGCGCGCTGCGTGACGCGCTTTCCGGTCGAGATCCGAAACGACGACGACCTGGTCGCGGCGCTGCGCGCCGGCGACTTCGAGGCACTTTCGTGGAAATAGACGTCGAGAAGCTCAAGCGCGACTGGACCGGCTTCACCTTCGACACCGCCGAGTTCGAAGTCGGTGCCGAAGACCTGCGCGGCTTCGCGCTCGCCTGCGGCGAGGTCGCACCGTGCTACATCGACCCGGCGCACCCGGACTTCCAGGCCGTGCCCAACTACCCGTCGCGCTACGTCGGGCGGCGCGTCCTGCCCGAGAACTTCCCGAAGCTCGGGAGCGGATACGGCTTCGACGCGGGCAAGTGCGTGACGCCGCTCGCGCCGATCCGCGCGGGCGACAAGATCACCGCGCGCAGCCAGATCCACGACGTCTACACCAAGACGGGTCGCTCGGGCACCATGCTCTTCATCGTGCACCGGATGGAGTTCTCGAACCAGCGCGGCGAGCCGGTCGCGGTGGTCGACTGGCGCATGGTGCAGCAGGATCGGAGCGAGAAATGAGCCTGGGCTACGACGACGTCGACTTCGGCACCGAGCTTCCGCCCATCGCGCCGGACGTTACGCTCGCGAACGTACGCGTGTTCACCGCCGCGTCCGGAATGAGCTGGCCGCGCTTCAACGACCACGAGGGTGCGCGCAAGGAAGGCCTGCCGGGGGCGATCGTGCCCGGGATCATGAGCCAGGGCATCCTGGTCGCGCTGATCCATCGCTGGGCCCCGCAAGCGAGGATCCGCAAGATCGACACGATCTTCCGCGCGCCGATCCTGGTCGACTCGCATCCCGTCGCGCGCGGCGTCGTCACCGACCGCAACGACGAGACGCGTACGCTCGAGATCGACCTGACGATCCAGAACGAAGCGAAGGAGACCCGCGTCGTCGGCACGGCGACGGTCGAGCTGCCGTGAACGGACTGGTCGAGGGGAAGGTCGCGCTCGTCACGGGTGCGGGCTCGGGCATCGGCCGGGCGTCGGCGCTGGCCTTCGCGCGCGAGGGCGCGCGCGTCGTCGTGTCGGATGTCGACGCCGAGTCGGGCGCTGCCGTCGCGCGCGAGATCGAGGCGAGCGGTGCCGCCGCCCGTTTCGTCCGCTGCGACGTGACGGTCGAGTCCGACGTGCGGGCCTTGATCGACGCGACCTGCGCGGCCTTCGGCCGGCTCGACTGCGCGCACAACAACGCGGGCGCTCCGGGCAGGGGCGGGCTCCTGCACGAGATCCCGACCGACGAGTGGGACGCGATCCTGGCGCTGAACCTCACCGGTGTATACCTGTGTCTCAAGCACGAGCTTCCAGGCATGATCGCCCGGGGCTCCGGCGCGATCGTCAACACGTCCTCGGGCGCGGGACTCGTGGCGGTGCCGCTCCTGGCGCACTATGCGGCGGCGAAGCACGGCGTTCTCGGGCTCACCAAGACGGCGGCGATCGAGAACGCGCGCACGGGTGTGCGGGTCAACGCGATCTGTCCGGGGAGCGTCGAGACTCCCGCGCTGCGCGCGCACATGGCGAAGGACCCGGCGATCGCGAAGGCGAT
>CAZMKX010000232.1:5134-6209 GCA_964566375.1 uncultured Myxococcales bacterium | reverse complement strand
CGCTCGTAGATCACGCCGGCATCGATGAGACGGCCGAGGTGACTCTCGAGCTCCGCCGGCTCGAGCGGAGACACTGCCCGCAGGAGTGCGTCGCTGAACTCGCGCCCGAGCGCGGAGGCGAGCTGCGCCGTGGCCTGCGCGGTGCCGGTCCGGTCGAGGCGCGCGCGAAGCGGATCGCGAAGCGAGACGGGAACGCTCGCGGCGCCACCGGACCCGTCGCCCGCTGCGAGCGCGCGCACGAGCTCCTCCGCGAAGAGCGGATTCCCGTCACTGCGCTCCGCGACGCGCGCCGCGAGCTCCCGCGAGAGCGGCGCGCCGGCTGCAACCCCGTCGATCAGCGCGGCGACATCCGCCGGCGCGAGCGCCTTCAGCTCGATCACGGTCGCGCCTTCCGCCCAGCCGTCCGGCAGCGGGGTAGCCGAGCGCGCCGTCGCCGCGACGAGAACCTTCGCCTGCGCGGCCCGCGCGGCGATGCGCTCCAACACCTCGACCGTGGACGGGTCGATGGCGTGGAGATCCTCGACGGCGAGGACGACCGGATGCTCCTCGGAGAGGCGCAGGACCCAGTCGCAGAGCGACGCGATCGTGGCCGCCCGCTTGCGGTCGGCGCTCGCGGCCGCAGCGCCGCTCCCCGCGTCGACGAGCTTGATGTCGAGCAGCGCCTCGAGCGCGGGCGCGGCCGCAGCGGCGCTCACCCCGCGCGCTTCGAGGCGCGCGCGCGCGGTATCCGCGTCCGGGCCGAGCTCGGCCGCGAGCAGGACCCGGAACGGCTCGAAGGCGAGGTGTTCCGCGAAGGCGGAGGCGTGCAGATCCAGCCAGCTGTGCGGTGCGCCGCCGAGGCTGCGCTGGAATTCGTGCAGCAGACGCGACTTCCCGATCCCCGGCTCGCCGGTGATCCACACCCGTCGTCCCTGGCCGCGCGCCGCCGACGCGAACTCTGCACGCAGCGCTTCGACCTCCCGCGCGCGCCCGACGAAGGTCGAACGCACCGCACCGGCGCCGAAACGAAACCGGCTGCGCCCGAGCGCCTCGCGCAGGACGCGGTGGACCGCGACCGGCTCGCGTACGCCTTTCA
>CAZMKX010000232.1:0-5034 GCA_964566375.1 uncultured Myxococcales bacterium | reverse complement strand
GCGAGCCCGGCGCGCAGCGCGCGCTCGGGGTCATCCTCGTGCGCGACCGGGTAGCCGAAGTACACGAGCACGCCGTCGCCGAGATACTGCGCGACCGTGCCTTCGAAGCGCGCGACGCACTCTCCCGCGGCCTGCTGAAAGCGGCGCACCGTCTCGCGCCAGTCCTCGGGTCCGAGCGCGGCCGCGAGCTCGGTCGATCCGACGAGATCCGCGAAGACGACCGTGAGCTGGCGGTGCTCCGCTTCCGCGCCGCGCTCGAGCCGGCCTCCGCACTGGTTGCAGAAGCGCGCCTCGGGCGCATTGCGCGCGTGACACCCCGAACACTCCACGCGTCGTAGGATACGGCATCGCCACGGAGGGAGCCCGGTGAGCATGCCCTGGATCAACACCGACGCGTACACGTTCGCGCAGCTGTTCTGGTACCTGGGCGGCTTCGCGCTCTGGGGTCTCGCCTACGTGTACGTCGTGCGGAACGCGTTCAAGTACAAGTACGTCGAGGTGCCCGCGCTGGCGGTGTGCGGGAACATCACCTGGGAGTTCCTCTGGGGCTTCGTGTGGTGGACCCAGGACATGGGCCTGCTGCTCCAGCTCATGTACATGGGCGGGTGCCTGCTCGACGTCGGCATCCTCGTCATGCTGTTCCGCTACGGCGACAAGCAGATCGCGAGCCCGGCGATTCGAAAGGTCTTCAAGCCGTCGATCGTGTTCGCGCTCGCGTGTTGGCTGCCGACGTGGTGGTTCATGCGCTCGGTGGGCTACGACCTTCCGCTCGGCTCGAACTCCGCCTACGTGATCAACGTCGTCATGTCCGTGCTCTACCTGCAGCTCGTTTTCACGGTCCCCGATCCGAAGGTCCTGTCGCTTCCGGTCGCATGGCTCAAGCGCCTCGGCACGCTCATGGTGACGGTGTTCTGCTTCCTGACCTACGACAATCCGTTCACGCTCACGCTCGGCGTCATCTGCGCGATCCTGGACGGGCACTATGTCGTCCTGCTGCACCGTCGCCTGCGGGGCACGTGGCAGCCGGAGGGTCTCGCGTGAACCCCGCGCTGAGTGAGTGGCAACCCACCGGCTTCGGGAACACGAGGTTGCGGAGACGGAGGTCGCTCGCAGGCTGAGCGCGCGAGGCTCCGGGCCTCGGGCATTCCTGAAGGCTCTCGTCCGGGTTAGGCCGATCTGCGGTAGAGTGGCTCGCGATGGGAGTCGTCACCACCGGCTGCAAGACGTGCGGCTCCACCAACCCCGAGCGCGCGAAGCTCTGTGGCGAGAGCGCCGCCGGTTTCGGCCGAGCCCCGGTGGGCCGCACGTCGACGGCGCCGCGCGCAGAAGATTTGCGGCGAGATCGGTGCTTCGGCGGAGGCGCAGCGGCTCGAGACACGGCTCGGGCGTTTAACCCGCTATTCACGCCGCGAAGCCGGACGTAGCCGCGCATGAAAGAGGAAGCCGTACCGACCTACGTTCGCCGGGAGCGCGAAGGCCGACTGTCCTTCTCGACCAAGCTCTACCAGGGCATCGGCGCGATTCCCGACACGGTGAAGAACTGGACGTTCAACACCTTCATCCTGCTCTACTACAACCAGATTCTCGGCGTCGATCCGACCTGGGTGTCGATCGCGCTCGCCATCGCGATCGTCTTCGACGCGGTCACGGATCCGCTGGCTGCGTCCCTGTCCGACAATCTCTCGACGCGCTGGGGGCGGCGCCATCCGCTGATGCTGATCGGCGCCGTGCCGCTCGGCCCCGCCATCTATTTCGTGTTCGTGCCACCGTCAGGCCTCGGCGAGGTCGGCCTGGTCGCCTGGCTGCTCACGTTCGTGCTGCTCACGCGCGGGCTGATGACGCTCTTCTTCGTGCCGTGGGCGGCGATCGCCGCGGAGCTCTCCGACGACTACGACGAACGCACGAGCGTGATGGCCTTCCGCTACGCGGTGGGCTGGACGATCGGGGTCGGGTTCCCGGTGTTCGTCTACAGCTTCATCATGCCGGCGACGCCGGAGCATCCGGTCGGCCAGCTGAACCCCGCGAGCTATCCGAAGCTGGCGCTCTGCGCCGGCGTGCTGCTCGCGACGGGCGCGCTCGCAACGACGCTGCTGACGCGGCGCGAGATCCCCTATCTGCGCCAGCATGCGGTCGCGCAGAGAGGCTTCAGCGTCTCGGGCACCCTTCGCGAGCTGTGGCGCGCGCTCCGGAACCGGCAGTTCGCGTTGATCTTCGTGATCGTCCTGCTCACGTCGGCGATCGGCGGGACCACGGCGAACATCGGCATCTACATGACCACCTACTTCTGGGGGCTCACGGCCGAGGATTTGCGCTGGTTCGCGCTCGTCGCGATCGGCGCGCTGATCGCGTTTCCGCTCGTCGCGCTCCTGCAGCGGCGCTTCGACAAGAAGCACGTGCTGCTCGTGTGCGCCACGATCAACCTGCTCGACGGCATCGTCCTGATCCTGCTGCGCTTCCTCGACGTGCTGCCGCAGAACGGCGATCCGATGCTGCTCGTGATCCTGATCGCGGCCGGCTGCTTCGGCGCAGCGATCGCGGTCATCCAGGGCGTCGTCGGCGCTTCCGTGGTCGCGGACGTCCTCGACGACCACGAGCTGCGCACGCACTACCGGCAGGAGGCGATGTTCAGCGCGGCGCTCTCGTTTTCGGGCAAGGCGGTCTCGAGCGTCGGGATCGTCCTCGGCGGTCTCATCCTGAGCCTGATCGATCTGGCGCCCGGCTCCGTGCCCGCCGAGGTGCCGCCCGACACCATCCGGCGTCTCGGGCTCGTCGTCGGAATCTGCGTACCGATCCTGTACGTGATCCCGATCAGCCTGATCACGCGCTACAGGATCAGCCGCGAGGAGCACGCGAGAATCCGACGCGCGCTCGAGCAACGCCGCGCCGCGAGTCAGGCCAGCGCGCCGTCTTGAACCGCGTCGGCTCGTCAGAGCACGACCCGTTCCTCTCCGCTGCTCCGCAGGCGGATCTCGGAAACCGCGAAGCACCCGCGCTGTCGCTTGAAGACGCTGTTCGCGATCAGCCACACGCGCACGACATTGCCCGGGTCCTTGCCGAAGTAGCGCAGCGCGTCGGCGTGCAGGTTGCGGCGCTCCGCGTGCCAGGCGCCGAGCCCCGCGCGGCCGGAGCGGATCACGACGTGGAATTCCTTGTGCTTCCAGTTCGGCAGCGGGCACCAGTACGCGGCGCCGACGGGCAGCGCCGTGCTCCAGTAGTAGGTGAGGTCGAGGCCGTTCTCGAACTCGACGGCCAGGCTCAGGTAGTCGTGACTCACGATGCTGTCCTCGCGCACGAGGCCCGGAAGCGCGTCGACCCGCCAGCGCCACGCGATCTCCGTGTCAGGGCGCAAGGCGAACGCGACGTCGCGCTGCAGGATGGCGGTGTCACCGACGAACTCGGCTTCGATCGCGTGCCCGCCGTTCGGCCCTTGGCTCGCGCGGAAGATCTCGGCCTGGCCGGTGTGCCACAGGTAGTGCCAGCCCTCCGGCGCGGGATCCCCGAGCGCGAGGCGTTCGCGCTCGCTCGCGACGTCGCCGAGCGGGTCGCCCGCGGCGGCAAGCGCCGCCAGGCCGTCCTTTGCGGAGCCGCGCCAGTGCAGAGCCAGGATCCAGATCTCGCCCGCCATGCCCTTGTACACGGAGTCGTCTTGCAGGCGCGCGCCGCTCCGGTCCTTCCAGTCGTTGGGGAAGTAGTTGCCGAAGTAGAGTCGCCCGTCGCGCTCCGCGCGCAGCGTGTTCGACTCGCGGCTCGACGAGCGGATCGGCCCGTCCTCTCCGAGCTTCGACCAGAGCTGCAGTCTCGGCCCCACCCAGACGTCGAGCGCGGCGGAGACCATCACGCGGCCCGCGGCGAAGTAGGTCACTTCCTCGCCCGCGCGCAGCGCGATCCCGCTGTCGCGCCACGGCGGCTCGCTCGCGGGAAGCTCGATCCACGCGTGCTCCGCCACGAGACCGGCGGGCAGCGCCGCGAGCGCGCGATCGAGCGACGCGCGGAAGCTCGGGAGATCCGGGGCGGGCTCGCGCGCGCCGGACAAACGGCGTCCCAGCTCGCGAAGTCCCAGTCGCGCGGCCACCCCAAGATCGACGAGAGCACTCGGCATCGAGCTTCCTTTGCGGCGCATGGTGTGCGAGGCCGCAGGCGATCGTACAGCAGAATGGGCGACGGGCGGGTTGTCGGAACGTGCTCACGCGTCCAGAATGCCGCCCGACCCACGATGACCGACGACGACGAAAGCCCGCGCCCTCCGCGCAAGGCACCGGCGAGACCCAGAGACGAACGCTCGCACGCCTTGCGAGGCGTCGTCGTGCACGAGGAGACCGTTCCGCGGGAGGGCTGGGACGACGCGACACGCGGGAAGGTCGTCTGGCGCACGCTCCTCAGCGCCGATCGGACGCCGACCTCGCAGATGACGCTCGGAGTCACCGAGCTCGGCCCCGGAGAGCCTCGTCCGTTCCTCCCGCATCGCCACGAACAGGCCGAGATCTACTACGTCCTGGCCGGGCAGGGCGTCGTGCACATCGACGGTGTCGAGCACGCGCTGCGCGCCGGGTCGAGCGTCTTCATCCCGGGCAACGTACCGCACGGGGCGCGCAATACCGGAAGCGAGGTCCTGCGCCTGCTCTACGTCTTCGCGGCCGACTCCTTCTCCGACGTGCACTACGTCTTTCCGAAGCACCCGGCCTGATAGGCTGTTCGCGGTCGAGGGGAAGATGCGCTGCGGCGGATGCGGACAGGACAATCGCGAGGGACGGAAATTCTGCGCGGGCTGTGGAGCGCGGCTGGCCGTCGCCTGTCCGGCGTGCGGCACCGCGAACGAGGCGGGCGAGCGCTTCTGCGGCGAGTGCGGTGACGCGCTCGCCGCGCGCCCGACCGCGGGCGCCGAGATCGCGCCCACGGCGCCGCCCGCGCGCGCGCCGCGTGACTACACGCCAAAGCACCTCGCGGACCGGATCCTGCAGTCGCGCTCCGCGCTCGAGGGCGAGCGCAAGCAGGTGACGGTGCTGTTCGCGGACGTGATGGGCTCGATGGAGCTCG
>CAZMKX010000231.1:0-6214 GCA_964566375.1 uncultured Myxococcales bacterium | reverse complement strand
TGACGGACTTTCTCGCGGCCTGGCCGCGCAAGAACGTCGACGAGCTGATGAGCTATTTCACCGACGACGCCGTCTATCACAACATCCCGGTGGCGCCCGTGCGCGGAGCGAAGGCGATTCGCGAGGTCTTCGAGGGCTTCGTCGCCTCCTTCGCGATTCGGCTCGACGTCGTGAACATCGCGTCGGACGGCGATCGGGTCTTCACCGAGCGCGTCGACCGCTTCGACCTGAACGGCAAGCGCTTCGACCTGCCCGTGAACGGCGTCTTCGAGCTGCGCGGCGGGAAGATCGTCTCGTTCCGCGACTACTTCGATCTGGCGACGTTCGAGAACGGAAGCGGCTTGAAGCTCTGAGCCGCGTTCAGCGGCGGCGGATCGAGATCGCGAAGCCGTCCTCGGTGCCGCGCACGAACTCCGCGCGCAGCGGTCTCGGCGCGGCGCCGCCCACGGCCTCGTAGTGGATCTCGAGCTTCGTTCCTGGCGCGAGGTCGAGGCGAGGGCCGACGATACGCGCGCCGGACGCGGAGACGTCGGCGATCGCCGCGCGCTCGACGCGACCCGCGACGTGGACCTCGACGAGGATCCGCGAGCGGCAGCGCGGCGCGGCCGCCGGATCGTAGGCCTTCGGGGCGCGCGTTCGGCGGGCCGGCTTTGCTTTGGCCATCGTGCGACAGGATCGGCGCTCCGGACGGCGGGCTTGATATGCTCCGCGTCCCCGAGCGAGGAACGGATGCGCGTCGCCCTTTCTGCCCTGCGTCTCCTGCCGCGAAACCTGATCTCGCGCGCCGCGGGACGGTTCGCCTCTGCGCGTCTGCCGCGTGCGCTCGTGCGCGCCGAGATCGCGCTCTTCGCGCGCGCCGTCGGGGTGGACCTGTCGGAGGTGCGCGATCCGCTGGATTCGTTCGCGTCGCTTCAGGCGTTCTTCACCCGCGCCCTGCGCGACGGCGCGCGCGCGGTCGATCCCGCGACCGACGCGCTCGTCTCGCCGTGCGACGGCGCCTGGGGTCAGTCCGGAATCGTTCGCGAGGGGCAGCTCCTGCAGCTCAAGGGCCGGCCGTACGGGCTTCGCGAGCTGCTCGGCGGCGCGGACGACGAAGCGCGCTTCGAAGGCGGCGCGTATGCGACGCTCTATCTGTCTCCGCGCGACTATCACCGCTTCCACGCGCCCTGCGCCGCGCGCGTCGAGCGCGTGACCTATCTGCCGGGAACGCTCTGGCCCGTGAACCGGATCGGCCTCGAAGGCGTCGACGGCCTGTTCGCGCAGAACGAACGCATCTGCGCGTTCATGCGCACCGATCCCGGCAATGCGGAGCTGTGTCTCGTCGCCGTCGGCGCCACGATGGTCGGAAAGGTGCGACTGACCTTCGATTCGGTCGAGACCAACCTCTCGGGCGCGCGCGAGGAGCGACGCCGCTACCGAGAGGGCATCGCGCTCGCGAAGTGCGAGGAATGGGGACGCTTCGAGTTCGGCTCGACGATCGTGCTGCTCGCGGAGCCGGGCAGGATCACGCTCGACCCGCGGCCTGCGGGCACGCCCGTCCGGCTCGGCGCGCGGATCGGATCGCTAGCGCTTGCGTGAGCCGCGCGGCTTGCGCGCGGCGCGGGTCGAGGCCGCGCGGCGCGCCGCGTCGAGGGCGAGCGCGAGCCAGTCGTGCAGGGCGTCCGCGTCGTCGAATGCGTCCGCGGGCGCCTCCCAGTAGGACATCACGATCGGCTCGCTGCGCGCGCGCGAGTGGTACTCGAACGGCCGGCTGCCGGCGTCCTCGAAGCGAGTGACGGTCTTCGCGTCGGCCTTCAGGTAGAGCGCGTCTTCGAAGATCACCCCGACCATGAGCGCGTCCAGATAGAGACCGTGCCCGCCGAACATGGCCCGCGCGGATGGACGGCCGAGGTCGCGCGTGACCGGACCGTCCAGCAGATCGAGGAGATGCGCGACAAGCCTGCTCGCCATGGAACCCCTCCGCCACCGGCCCGCGTGTGACCCTGGCCACCGATTCTGCGCCCATACTGCCGATAGTCGGGGCATGCCGGCCACCGACATTCTCGGGGCAGACGACGCGGCACATCTGCTGCGGCGCGCGGGCTTCGGCGCGTCCGCAAAGGACCTGACGCGCTTCGCGCCGCTCTCGCGCGAGGACGCCGTCGAGCTGCTTCTGGGCACGAAGACACGCCGCTCGCGCCCGCCGCGCGGCAAGAACGACGAGAAGACCTTCCGCGCCATGCAGGGCTGGTGGCTGAAGCAGATGCAGAGCCCGAAGTGGCGCCTGCACGAGAAGGTCGCGCTGTTCTGGCACGATCACTTCCCGTCGAGCCGCGACGACGTCTCCTACCTGGGTCAGCTGGCGCAGCAGAACCGGATCTTCCGCGAGCACGGGTTGGGCCCGTTCCGGCGACTGCTCTACGAGATCACCCGCGATCTCGCCATGCTCGACTACCTCGACGGGAGCAGCAACCAGCGCGACCGACCGAACGAGAACTACGCCCGCGAGCTCATGGAGCTCTTCACGCTCGGCGTTCGCGACGCGAACGGAGTCGAGAACTACACGCAGACGGACGTCGTCGAGCTCGCGCGTGCGCTCACCGGCTTCATCGTGCGAGAGGGCAGCGCCTTCGGCAGGGTCGAGACATGGGCGTTCGACGATCAGCCGAAGACGCTCTTCGCGGGCCGCACCGCCGAGACGACCGGCGTTCTCGGCGTCGAGGACGGCGCGGGCGCCGAGCTTCCGCCGGATCGCAACGTGCTCGACCTCCTGTTCCTGCATCGCGACAGCGACGCGCGCCCCACCCTCGCCCGCTTCGTCGCGCGCAAGCTCTGGGAGTGGTTCGCGTACCCGGACCCGTCGCTCGCGCTGGTCGACGAGCTCGCCGACGTCTTCGTCGCGAGCGGCTACGAGACGCGCATGCTCGTCGCGGCGGTCCTCCTGCACGACGAGTTCTACTCCGACGCCGCGCGCAGCTCCACGCCGAAGACGCCCGTCGACTTCGCGCTGCAGACGCTCGCGAGCCTGCGCGCGAAGGCGAACCCGCAGGCGCTGACGGGCGCGCTCGAGCGGATGGGCATGTCGCTGTTCAATCCGCCCTCGGTGAATGGCTGGCAGCACGGCGACGCCTGGCTCGCGACGAGCCTCTACCAGCAGCGGCTCGCGTTCGCACAGGACGTCGCCGCCGGCCGCTCGGGCAAGACCTACGTGTTCAAGCCCAAGGCGTTCGTCACCAAGGTCGTGGGCGACTCGGCGGCCGTCGTGGACGGCTTGCTCGCCGCTCTGCAGCTTCAGCCGAGCGCGACCGCGCGCCAGGCGCTGATCGACTATCACGCGAGCGGCGCGGGACTTCCCGACGACGAGCGGCTCGAGAAGCGCTTCCGCGGGCTGTTCGTACTGATGCTGTCGCTGCCCGAGTTCCAGGTCCACTAGGCGGAGCCGACCATGCCGATGCGCTTGAACCGACGTCAGTTCCTGCGAGGCGCGAGCATGGCCGCTGCGGTCGCGAGCGCACATGTCTTCTCGCTCGTGCCGCGCCGCGCGGGTGCGGCTCCGCCGCTCGACCCGATCCTGGTGCTCGTGCAGATGGCCGGCGGGAACGACGCGCTGAACACGATCATCCCGCTCAACAACGTCGGCGGACCCCAGCGCAGCTTCTACGATTTCCTCCGACCCGAGCTCGGCGTTCCGACCCACCTGCTGAGCGCGACCCTGATCGGCAACGATCCCGTCGCGGGCACCTCGCTTGCCCTGCACCCGCGGATGACGGGAATGAAGGCGCTCTTCGACGCGGGCAAGCTCGCGATCCTGAACGGTGTCGGCTATCCGGCCTCGTCCTTCTCGCACTCCGACGCGGAGCGCGTCTGGTTCGCGGGCGATCCCGCGGGCTTCATGGGCACGGGCTGGGCGGGCCGCTACACCGACGTCGCCTTCGACCCCGCCACGTCGCCCGCGATCTCGCTCGGCGGGGGCGTGAGCCCGACGCTCGCGTCGATGGCCGCGAACGCGCTCGGCGTCACGGCCATCGACACCTTCGACCTGCCCGACGACGCCGGGTTTCCCGACCTCGACGCGCGGCGCGTCGCGTGGCAGGCGATCTACGCCGCCGACGGCGCGGACGGATCGCTGCTCGCGCGCGTGCGCAGCGCCGGCGCGAAGGTCGTCGAGAAGGCCGATCTCTTCGGCGACGTGCAGGTGGACGGCTGGGGCTCCGCGCTCGAGACGAACGGTGCGGGTCTGCGCCGCGACCTTCAGCAGGTGGCGTCCCTGCTTCGCTACGACCAGCTGAATCCCGGCAGCGCGTCGGGCCTGCGCATCTTCCACCTGTCGCAGAACGGCTACGACACGCACGCGCAGCAGGGTGGCGCCGACATGGAAGGCCTCCACGGGCGCCTGCTGTTCCAGCTCTCCGACGCGCTCGAGCGCTTCTACCAGGATCTGGTCACGCTCGGCCTCGAGAACCGCGTGCTCGTGATGACGTACTCCGAGTTCGGCCGGCGCGTCGCGCAGAGCGGCTCGGGCTCCGAGGCGGGCAGCGACCACGGCGCGGCGGGGGCGATGTTCGTGCTCGGCGGCGGCGTGAACGGCGGCATCTACGGCCGGGTGCCCGCGCTCGACGCGCTCGACGCCAACGGGAATCTGCCGGTGCACACCGACTTCCGGCGCGTGTACGCGACGATCATCGAGCGCTTCCTCGGCGCCGACCCGAGCGCCTTCCTGCCCGGCGCCCCGTTCGTCCCGCTCGACTTCCTCTCCGCGTAGTAGACTCGCGCGCGTGGAGACCCTGGAGGGCGGCTGTCATTGCGGCGCGGTGCGCTTTCGCGTGCGGGTCGAGTCGTTCGAGGCCACCGACTGCAACTGCTCGATGTGCACGAAGAAGGGAATGCTGCACCTGATCGTGCCGCCCGATCGCTTCGAGCTCCTCTCGGGCGGCGACGCGCTCACGACCTACAGCTTCAATACAGGCGTCGCCAAGCACCGCTTCTGCCGCCGCTGCGGCGTCCACCCGTTCTACACGCCGCGCTCGCACCCGGACAAGGTGGACGTGAACATCCGCGCGCTCGACGGCGACGCCTGGCGCCGCTTCGCGATCACGCCGTTCGACGGCAGGAACTGGGAAGCGCACGTCGCGGAGCTCGGGCGCTAGCGCGAGCGCGTCACGCCGACAGCGCGCCGAAGCGCACGCCGGTCAGCGCCTCGGAGAGCTCCCAGAGTCGACGCGCATCGTCCTCGGAGCGCGAGCGCGCGTTCGAGCCGACCTTCGTCGGCGCGCCCCACATCTCGGCGAAGCCGTCGGGACCGAAGTATTCGCCGCCTCGGACGTCCGGCGACAGTGCTGCGTAGACGGTCGGGAGCGCGCCGTCCGCCGCGCTCTGCGCCAGGATGCGGTTTCCGATCGCGGACGCGAGCGCGAACAGACGCGATCCGTCCATGCGTGCGGCCACGAACTGCAGATCGGTCGCGGCGTAGCCGGGATGGCACGCGACGCTGATCTGCGTCAGCCGGCGCGCCTCGAGCCTTCGCTGGAGCTCGTAGCTGAAGAGCAGATTCGCGAGCTTGCTCTGGCTATAGGCCGACCATCGGCCGTACGAGCGCTCGCCGTGCAGGTCGTCGAAGCGGATCCGACCGGCGCGGTGCGCGCCGCTGCTCACGCTGACCACACGCGCGCCGGGCGTGCCCAGGATCCGCTCGAGCAGTAGTCCGGTCAACGCGAAGTGGCCGAGGTGGTTCGTCCCGATCTGCATCTCGAACCCGTCCGCGGTCTCGCGTCTGGGGATCGCCATCACGCCCGCGTTGTTCACGAGCAGATCCAGCCGCGGATACGTCGCGCTGAAGGCGCGCGCGAACGCGCGGATCGAGGCGAGGTCGGCGAGGTCGAGCGCGAAGGCCTCGACCGCGGACCGCGGCGCCTCTCGACGGAGCGCATCGACGGCGACCTTCGTCTTCTCCGGATTGCGACAAGCCAGCACGACGCTCGCGCCTTTCCGCACCAGGACCCGCGCCGCTTCGAGCCCGATGCCGGAGTTCCCGCCGGTGACGATCGCCGTTCGCCCGTGCTGGTCGGGAAGCGTCCCGACGTCGAAGCTCGCCATGCGCAGCATGGTAGAGTCGCGGGCGCTGCGCGCACAAGGAATCCGAAGGGAGTCGCCGCCATGTCGAAGCTCGTCACGCTCGAGCGGCCGCGCGAAGGCGTCGCGCTGGTCACGCTCACCGACCCGAAGATCAACAACCACG
>CAZMKX010000230.1:0-6236 GCA_964566375.1 uncultured Myxococcales bacterium | reverse complement strand
AGCGCGCGGCGCAGGACCGCGAGCGTGCGCACCGTGCACTCCGTCTTCGCGCCGATCGCGCTGCAGCGCGCGAGCTGGGCGGCCGGCAAGGTGGAGATGCTCGCCAGGTGCTGCCGCAGCCGGAGCACGTCGGACGCGTTGACGATTCCGTCGTTCGTGAGCTCGGTACACTGGCATGCGTCGCCGATCCCGTCGGCCACCGCGCTCCCGACCCCGCCGCGATCGAACTGGTCGTTCGCCAGGTAGTCGCACGAGTCGCACGGCGAGAGGAAGCCGTCGCCATCGGGGTCCGGCGGAGGCGGCGTGCCGTTCAGATCGAAGACGACCTGCCCCACCGACGACGGTACGCCGTCCGCGCCGTCGAACTGGAACGTGCAGCAGTCCCAGCCGGGGCCGGGGGCGGACGAGTAGACGAGCGTCGGATCGTCGAACTCGATCGGGTTCGGATCGAAGCGGCAGGTTCCGAAGTTCGATCCGCCGGTGCCGCTGTAGAGGAAGCGCGCATTCTGCGCCTCGGTCTGGAAGATGATGTTCTCGGGCATGGGCGCGTTGGTGAAGGTTTCGGAAGACGCGGAGCCCTTCGCGTAGCCTCCGCCTCCGAGCGGCGTATCCGTCGCGGCCTCGATGACGTACGCGTACGTGCCGGCCGCACCCGACGACTTGAACTCGACCGTGCAGGTCGCACCGGTCAGGCTGCCGCCGGGCGCCGCGTACAGCTCGAAAAGGCGGAAGTCGAAGAAGGAGCGGGTCAGGTCACCCGAGTAGATCGAGACCCCGTTGTTCTCCGCGCGCTTCACGCCGCCCGAGCAGAAGTCGAACTGCACCGGGAAGACGGGGTCGCCGCTCTGGACCACCGCACTCTGCAGCGTCATGCCCGGCGTGTTCGAGAACGCCTCGACGTGGAGCACGGGCCGGACCGGCGAGCCGCTCACGGGAACGTTCGCGACCGTGAACGTCGCCGCACCGGCGCCGACGGTGCGCGTGCCGCAGATCGGCAAGCCGGGCCCCGCGCCGCACGCCGGGCAGGCATCGCCGCGGCCGTCCGCGTTCGAGTCGAGCTGGTCCGCGTTCGCGTGGAACGGGCAGTTGTCGCAGGCGTTCCCGATCCCGTCGCCGTCGCTGTCGCGCTGGTCGGGGTTGCGCAGCACCGGGCAATTGTCGTTCGCGGCGCACCAGCCGTCGGCGTCGGCGTCGCAGGAGCTCGGCGCCGCGACGTAGATTCCGCCCTTGCCGTTCGCGAGCGAGGCGGCGAACGCGATCTGACCGTGCTCGTTCAGGTCCGCGCCGCTGAAGCCGAGGTCCGCGATCGTCGAGCCGTCGAGCGCGGCGCCCTCGGCGATCACCGTGTGCGTCGAGACCGGATTGGTCGCCTCCGAGCGGATGCCGAGCGACGTGCCGTCGTGGCAGAGGAACAGGCTCTGCTCGTTGAAGGCCTGGACCGTGCAGGTCCCGAGCGCGCCCAGAAAGACCGGCGTGCCCGCGCCCTTCACATACAAGCCCTGCGTGCCTGCGCCCGAGTGCTCGAAGCCGACGACGCCCGCGGACGTGATGTCGATCGGACGGTTGAACCCGGGGTTCGCGGGCGAGAAGCTGTTCTGGTCGACGAACACGGGGAACGGAGCGCTCGTGCCGCGGAAGATCGAGCTGTTGGAGCCGCTGATGCAGTCGAACGCGATCGTTCCGGCGTCGTTCGCGACCGGGCCGTTCGTCGACGCACAGCTCGTGAGCGTCGTCGTCGTTCCGGCGCTCCAGCGCTTGATGTCGTACTGGCTGCCGGTGAAGCGCGCGAAGTAGGCGTCACCGACGCCGTTCAGCGTCGTCGCGAAGCTCAGGAACCCCGACGAAGCGGCGGCCTCCGAGGCGATCTCCATCCGGTCGGCCAGACCGTTCGTGAGCAGCAGGCTCTGCTTTCGCGGATCGGCGAAGTTCCAGTAGCCGATGTAGAGCCCCGTGCCCTTCGAGTCGATTCCCAGCGGGTGCAGATCCTGGAACTCGCCGGCGCCGAAGCTGTTTCCGGCGACGAAGTGCTTCTCGCCGCGCCGCACGGTGAAGATCTTGAAGATCCCCGGATCCCCCCGGCGCGCGATCACGTCCCCGCGCGCGTTCAGCTTCACGCGGAGATCGGCAGGCGGGCCCTCGAAGTCGTTGGGACGATTGGGGTCGAACTCGAAGACCCGAGCGAAGGCATAGGTCGGGACGGCCGCGGACGCTGGATGCGCCGGAGCCCAGATCGCGAGAAGACCCGCGAGCGAGACGAGCAACGCACGAACCGGAAACGCCATGCAGTTCATGGGTCCATTCTCGCAGAAGGCTACCGTCGGCGGTGTAGCGCAATTCACAGGTGAGTGATTTCGGGACGGGCCCTTCGCCGCTCGGGCTCTGGTGCTCAGGGCAGGGCGCGGTCGCACGTTTGCTGGGCTCCGGGTGCCAGGGCGGCGAGTGCGCGGCGCAGGACCGAGAGCGTACGAATCGTGCACTCGGTCTGGCCGCCGATCACGCTGCAGCGTGCAAGCTCCTCGCTGCCGAGCGGCGCGCCGCTCCCGGCAAGATGCTGGCGCAGGCGCGCGGCATCGCTCGCGTTCACGATCCCGTCCGCGGTGAGCTCGCCGCACTGGCAGGCGTCGCCGACACCGTCCGGTGTGATCGAGCCGAGGGCGCCGCGATCTCGCTGGTCGACGTTGCTTGTGTAGTCGCACGAGTCGCAGGGCGAAAGGAAGCCGTCCCCATCCGGATCGGGAGCGGGTAGCGGGCCGTTCAGGTTGAATACGAGCTGCCCCACCGACGAGGGCACGCCGTCGACGCCGTCGAACTGGAACGTGCAGCAGTCCCAGCCGGGCCCGCTCGCCGCGGAGTAGATCACCGACGGGTCGTCGCCGACCGGCGGATTCGGGCTGAACTGGCAGGTGCCGAAGCTCGCGCCGCCCGTGCCCGCATACAGGAAGCGGTGGTTGGTCGCCTCTTCGGTGAACGGGATGTTGTTGGGCATGGTGGCCCGGGCGTCGATCGAGCTGCCGCTCCCCGCGTAGTTCGAGAAGCCGCCCGTCGGCGTGGCCGTCGCGGACTCGATCAGGTACGAGAACTTGCCTGCACCGCCGGTCGCGCGAAGCTCGATGGTGCAGCTCGCGCCCACGCGATCCGCCGCGCGCAGGTACGACCAGAACAACGGGAACCCGAACAGCCCGTCGCCATCGTACTGCGTCACCGGCGGCCCGAACGACGAGGGAACGCCCCCCGTGCAGCCCGAAATGCGCGCGTCCACGCCGAGGCCCGCCGAGAGCGACTGCGTTCTCCCGGACAGACCGGGTCGCGGCGGGACCGAGGCGATGCTGAAGGGGCCAATGCTGTAGGTGCTCGTCCCGACGCCCTTGGTGAGCGACCCGCAGATCGGGAGCGGCCCGCCGGGCAGGTTGCAGGCCGGACACGCGTCTCCGCGCCCGTCGCCGTTCGAGTCGAGCTGGTCCGGATTCGCGGCGAAGGGGCAGTTGTCGCAGCCATCGCCGCGGCCGTCGCCGTCGGAGTCGTACTGCTTGGCGTCTGCCAGCGCGGGGCAGTTGTCGTTCGCGTCGCACCAGCCGTCGTGATCGGAATCGCACGCGTCCGGAGACGCGAGGAAAACGCTCAGGCTGCCATCGGAGAGGCCAGCGACGAACGCGACCTGTCCGCGATCGTTCAGGCTGGCCTGGGCGAGGACGAAGCTCACCGTCGCTCCGCCAATCTGCGTCTGCGGGCCCACGACGAGCGGGTCTGCAGCCGGACTGACTTCGACGAAGGATCCGTCGCGGAACAAGTTCTGCCCGAGCGCGTTTCGCTCGACGTCGGGGAAATCGGCGAACGCGACATAGGTCGGGAATCCCGTCCCGGTGGTCGCGTAGTAGCCGGGCCACACCCCGCCGCCGGATCGGCGGAAGAGCAGGGTTCCGCTCTGTCTCGCCGAGAGGGCAGTGAGTGCTTCGTCGCCGATTGATCCGAAGCTCACCTCGTCGACGAAGACCGAGACGTTTCCGGGCTCGAAGCGGTAGATCGGGCGAGAAGCTGCCACCGAGGACGCGGCACAGTCCGCGAACACCGTGCCGTTCTCGGCGATCGCCGTGCGGACCACCGACCCGCATGTGCCGAGGTTCTCGAATCCCGCGCTCCCGTAGCGGAAGACCAGGACCTCTCCCAGGTCGATGCTCTCCCAGTACGAAACCTCACCCGTCGGACTCTGGTCCGGCAGCGGATCGAGGTTGTCGACGTCCTCGTAGTAGATGGCGTCGATCTGTGTCGGTATGGAGCTGCGATTCCAGGTGCGGATCGCGCGCGAGGTGGGCTCGGTCGGAAAGAAGTCGACCCCGTACAGGACCGTCTCGTTGGTCGAGAGCCCGCGGAGGCGAAGACTCGAGATCGGCCCGAGCGTGCTGTTCGCCGACGCGATCAGCTTGAAGAACCCGCCCCGAGCCACGAAGTAAAGTGCCTGGTTGCCGGCGGAGTTTCCCTCGAGAACCGCCAGATCGCCGTCGTCGTTCAGGATCACGTCGGTCAGGTACGCGTCCGGCGGCAGATTCCAGAGCTTCACGTAGTTGTAGCCCGCGGTTTGCGCGCGGGCGCCCGTCGCGAACCCGAGCGCGAGTGCCATACAGCCGATCCACGCGCATCTCATCGCTCTCTCCTGTACGAGACCGATTCTCGCAGAACGCAACCGCTTGCGGTGTAGTGGATTTCACAGGTGTATGATGCGGCGATGCGCCGGCTGGCCGTTCTCGGAATCGCGCTCGCGCTCGCGTCGACCGCGAGCGCGAAAGTCGTCGGCGACGGCTCGCTCGCGCCCGGCGGGCTGATTTCGGACGGCGTGATCGGGACGACCCACGTCGACTACCTGATCACGCCGGAGCACGGCGCGCTCCGCGACACCAATCTGTTCTACAGCTTCGCGGACTTCTCGATCGAGGCGGACAAGATCGCCGCGTTCACGGGTCCAGCGTCGGTGCGGAACGTGCTCGCGCGCGTGACCGGCGGCGACCCGTCGCGGATCGCTGGAACGCTCGGCTCTACGATCGCGGGCGCCGACGTCTGGCTCGTGAACCCGAGCGGTGTCGTGTTCGCGCCCGGCGCGGAGCTGTCGGTGCGCGGCGCCTTCCACGCCTCGACCGCGAGCTACGTGCGGCTGGCGGACGGCTCGATCTTCTCGGCGACGAGCCCCGATGGCGGAGGGCTCACGGTCGCGGCGCCCGAGGCGTTCGGATTCCTCGGCGGCGAGACCGGGAGCATCGACGTCGACGTCTCGGGCGGAGTGCTGCGCGGCCGCGCGTTCCAGCGCCTCTCGCTCGTCGGCGGCGACGTGTCGATCCACGCGGGCGAGGACGGCCAGACGGGCTTCGTCTGGGCGCAGAACGGGCGGATCGACCTGGTCGGCGTGGCGAGCGACGGCTCCGCGCCGGTCGAGGTCGTGCTCTACGACGATGGCGCCCACACGCTCGACGTGTTCGGGCCCTGGCAGGGACGGGAGATCCGCGTGGATCGCCAGGCGGTGGTGTCGTCGAGCGGTGTGAATCCGGGCGGGATCGGATCGATCCAGCCGGGGGCCGGCGACATCCACGTCTTCGGCAGCTCGCTCACGGTGGACGACGCGGAGCTTCGCGCGCAGACCGGTGGCAGCGCGCGGGGCGGCGACGTCCGCATCGACCTCCAGGGCGATCTGCTCCTGCGCGCGCGCGGGGATCGCTTCGCGGGAATCTCCGCGGGAACCGGCGTGCGATTCGGGAACGCGCAGATCGCGGGCACCGGCGACGGCGGGGACGTCTCGATCCGCGCGCGCGACGTCTCGCTGCTCGACGGCGCCCAGCTCACGACGACGAGCTTCTTTCTGGGCGACGCCGGAAGCGTCGACGTCGAAGCGCTCGGAACCGTGCGCATCGACGGCCGCAGCAGCGCCGGCGCTCTCTCCGGGATCTTCTCGCGTACGGAGGTCTCCGGCGCCGGCGGCCGGATCGCAATCCGCGCCGAGCGACTCGAGCTCGACCACGGCGGCGCGCTCGTCACCGAGACCCGCGGCTCGGCCTCGGGCGGAAGCATCGCCGTCGACGTCGCGAAGCTCTCGATCCTGGACGGCGCGCGCATCGATTCGTCGACGCGCAGCTTCTCGGAGCCGCCGGGTGACGGCGGCACGATCCGCATCGACGCCTCGAAGTGGGTGCGGATCTCGGGGCGCGAGAGCGACGAGGTGTTCTCGGGCATCACCGCGATCGCGCAGGGCGCGA
>CAZMKX010000229.1:4790-6269 GCA_964566375.1 uncultured Myxococcales bacterium | reverse complement strand
CGCCTTCCGCGAAGATCGCGTGCGCGAGGATGGTCGAGGTGGTCGTGCCGTCGCCCACGGCGTCGCCGGTGCGCACTGCCGCTTCGCGCAGCATCTGCGCGCCGAGATTCTGATCGGGGTCCGGCAGGCTGACGCGGCGCGCGATCGTCACGCCGTCGTCGCAGACGAGCGGGCCGGCGAACTTCCGCTCGATCAGGATCGACTTCGACTTGGGACCGAGGGTGACCCTCACCGCATCGGCGAGCGCAGTGACTCCCGCCAGGATCTTCTCTCGCGCCTGGTCCCTGAAGAGCAGCTTCGTGCTTGCCATGGCGGCGTAGCGAGCAATCGCCATGCCCGGATTCCCGGCGCGTTCCGAGGCGAGAAGCCCCGGAGGTGCGCCTCGACGACACACGCGATACGGTGATTGAGATGGGCGCATTCGCCGGACTGGCCTGGCGATTGCACAGCCAGCGGACGCCGATTTCGACAGGAGGAACCGAAAATGAAGATGAATCGAGGGGTCGTTGCGATCGTGGCGGCCGTGGGGCTCGGGCTTTCGGCCTGCGCGACGAGCGGCGACGTGGAGCGGCTCGACGCAAAGATCGACGCTCTGGCGAAGAGCACCGACAGCCGCATCGCCGCGGCGGAGCAGCGCGCGGCGGCGGCCGAAGCCGCTGCGAAGCAGGCGGCGGCGCAAGCACAAGCTGCGGCGGGCGACGCGGACGCGGCGGCGCGGAAGAGCGAGGCGATCTTCAACAAGTCGATCTCGAAGAAGGGCCGCTGAGGGCCGGCTCACTCGCGCTCCCGGAGCCTTCCGATCCGGACAGGTGTGCCGCGCGCCTCGGCGATCACGCGGCGCACCTCGTCCGTGTCGATCGAGCGGCCATCGACGACGCCGAGCGCGTCGAGGACGATCAGCTGCACGAGCGCCGCCGAGGGTGCGTCGAAGGCCATGTCGTATTCGTCGGGGTGCGACTCCACGTAGAGCTCGCCGTTGCGCTGGCCGAGCTTCACCGCCTGGTAGACGATCCGCACCTTCGTGCCGGCGCGCGTCCGGTCGAAGAGCGCGCGCATGTCGTCGTTGTAGAGGCGCACGCAGCCGTGCGTCGCGACGCGGCCGATCGACCAGACGTTGTTCGTACCGTGAATGCCGTAGCTCGTGTTCCCGAGCGTCATCCAGCGATCGCCGAGCGGATTGTCCGGGCCGGCCGCCACCACCGGCGGCAGATCCGGGCGCTCGATCCGGATCGACTCGGGCACGGTCCAGACGGGGTCGATCCGCTTGTTTCCGACCCGGAACTCGCCGACGGGCGTGGGGTCCTCCGCGTCTCCGATCGCGACGGAGAGGACCGTCGGCTGATCGGGGTCGACGGTGAAATCGTAGAGCCGCATCTCCGGCAGGTTGATCACCAGCCCTTCGCGCGGGACGTTGGGCAGGATGTACTCGGTGGGGAGGCGCACGCGCGTTCCCGCGGGCGGGATCCAGATGTCGACGCC
>CAZMKX010000229.1:0-4690 GCA_964566375.1 uncultured Myxococcales bacterium | reverse complement strand
ACTCGGTGGGGAGGCGCACGCGCGTTCCCGCGGGCGGGATCCAGATGTCGACGCCGGGGTTGAGCCGCACGACCTGCTCGAAGCCGAGCCGCTCGCGGTGGGCGACATCGAGCAGGGTATCGTTCGCGCCGGTCACCACCGACCGCGGCGCGCCCTGAACCGGCTGAAGCGCGCTCTCGGCGTCGTCGCGCGGGGTCGCCGCGCCCGCAACGAGCGGCAGCAGCGCGGCAAGCGTCAGCGCTCGGGCTCTTCGCGCGACGCGAGGCCCGCGAGCGACGGCGAGCGCGTCCAGCGGTCCTCGTCCGAGTCGTAGCTCCCGCCGCGCCGCTCCGCGCAGGCGAAGCAGATCACGCCGGATTCGCCGAAGGCGAAGCCGCGCTCCAGCGAGCGTGAAATCACGGCACCGCAGTCGGCGCAGCTGGTCTCGTCTTCCAATTCCTCGCGGTGCGTCATCGTTGGGCTTCCTTTCGTGAAGTGCGTGGGGTTCCGCCGGCTTCTCGCGCATCAACGCGCTCCGACGATCCGGACCGGCATCCGGCTCAGGCGCTCGTAGTCCTTCTGCAGCCGGCGCACGCCCCACCAGTCGTACAGGAAGATCTCGATCGGCCGCCACATGGCGACCCAGCCGCCGATCAGGAGGCTCTCGCGGGCCAGGAGGAAGAGAGCGGACGTCCCGAGGCCGACCAGCGCATTGCCGATGATCACGCACGCCGCGAGGAACGTCACCCCGATCAGCAGGCTCGTGCGGCCGCGGCTCATCAGCTGGTGGAACTCGCGCAGCTTGACGTCGGCCAGGTATCGGAAGTGGCCCTGCACGGCGCTCTGGACCTCGGCCTGGAGCTCGGCGCCTGCCACCGGGCCGGCGAGGTGCACGACCAGCTCGAGATCGCCGTGGTGGGGCAGATCCCGCGCCCAGCTGACGATGAACGCCTCGGCCGACTCGTCGAGGGAGCGCTCGCGGAACGGAGACGGATCCAGCGTGTGATAGAGCTGGTTCAGGTCGCGGAGCTTCAGCTCGATCCGCGAGATCCTTCGGGGGGCGTCGTCCACGTTGGCTGATCCCGTAGCGGGATCAGGGCGGGGCGTCGAGTGCGGCCACCTGCTCGGAGATCCAGCGCTCCAGGGTGGCGATGTCCGCGGCGGATAGCCGGGCTTCCGGATGCGCGAGGGTGTAGACGCGCAGCGGCATCTCCCCTTCGCGCACCTCCTCGAGGGACTCGCGCAGCAGCTTGCGCTGCTTCTTCGCGTCGTAGCGCGTCCAGGTCGAGAAGTTCAGCTCCTCACGCCCCTCGCGAACGTCCTTCGCGAGCAGCCACGACGCGGGCGCAATCCGGCTGTACCAGGGCCAGACGGTCTGGTTGGAATGGCAGTCGAAGCAAGCCCGTACCAGCACGGTACGCGCTTCCCCCGCCACGGGAACCTCGGACTCGACGGGCGGGTTCTCGCGCGAGACCGGAACGAGCTGCGCAAGCGCGAGCGCCGCAACCGCCGCGATCAGCGCAAAGCGGAGGATCTTCAAGGGCATTCGCGAGTCTCTCCGGTCATGCAGCCAGCGCGTCCTCGTGCATGAGGCGGACGCTCCCGGACCGGAGCATGTAGTCCAGAGCTGCCGCCGCCTCCGCGTCGGTCTTCGCCAGGCTGCGAACGACGCGCAACACGTCGAGAAGGGTCAGATTCTTCGGGGTCCGCGTGCGGGGCCGGACTTCGAGCTTCGTCTTGCGATTCGGTGTCTTCATGACGTCCTCCGTAAGCACGGTCCCGCGAATGGAAAGCGCGTTACTGCACCGCGTGCGCGCAGCGGACGCACAGGGCGGTGCCGGGCAGCGCCCGCAACCGACCGATCTGGATCGGGTTCTGGCACTTCTCGCAGGTGCCGAGCCGGCCCTGCGAGGCGCGGAAGAGCGCGTGATCGAGCGACTCGAGCCGGCGCGCGGCGAGCGCGGCCAACGGCTCGTCCACCGCCAGCTGGATCAGGTGGGCGGCGTGCTCGGCGGCGTCCATGGGAATCTCGCGCTGCTCACGCGTCGAATCCTTCTCGATCTCGTTCACGCGACCGAGCTGACGCAGGATGCGATTGCGCTCGCCGCGCAGCTCTGCGACGAGCTGCTCCAGCTCGTGGGCGCGCGCGTCGCGGGGTCGCGCGCCCGTCTCGCGGGCGCCGCCGGCGATCGAGCGCAGCACGTCCGTCTCCGACAGGATCCCCACCAGGCGCCCATCGTCGACGACGGGCAGACAGCCGACGCGGAAGCGTGCGAGCAGGCCGGCTGCGTCCGCGACGCTCGACTTCGACTGCGTCGTCAGCGGGCCGTAGGTCATGACCTCGGCCACGCGCAGCTCGCGCGCGAGCTCGCGCTCGCCGGGGGTCGGCGGGTGGCGCACGCTCACGGCGAAGGGCAGGGCCGCGCGCAGGTCGTCGATCGACAGGATGCCGACCAACCGCGCGCGCCGGTCGAGCACGGGAAGGTGGCGGATGCCGCCGTCGATCATCAGATCGAGCGCCGCGAGCGCGGACGCCTCGGACTCGATCGTGGTGGGATTCGGCGTCATCAGGTCGTGTACGGTCGGCATGGGACTCTCCTCTCGCTTGGCCGACGGATGAGCAAGGTCCGTACCGCGCTGCCGCGCGAGAATGAGGCCGCGCGGTTTTGATTGGGGCAACATGGCTCAGTGCGAGGCGCGCGTGCACGCCGCGCGCTGCGCGACCGGCACGACCGTTGCTCCGCGAGACGTCGAAATGGACAACGTGTTGATCCGCCATCTGGCCGTGGCGCTGGCGAGCGGCCTCGTGATCGGACTCGAGCGCGGCTGGCAGGCGCGCGGCGCCGAGAGCGGGTCGCGCAGCCTGGGCCTGCGCAGCTTCGGGCTGATCGGGCTCCTCGGGGGCGTCGTCGGCGTGCTGGCGGAGAGCTTCGGCCCCTGGGTGCTGGGCCTCGCATTCGCCGGGCTCGCGGCCTTCGTCGCGCTCGTCTACGTGGAGAGCTCGCGTGTGAGCGGCGATCGCGGCGCGACGACGGAGATCGCATCGCTCGTCACGTTCGCGATCGGCGCGCTCGCCGCGGCCGGGCACGACATCGAGGCCGCCGGGGCGGCCGTGGTCACGGCCCTGATCCTGGGCTCGAAGGCCCCGCTGCACGCTTTCGTCGCGCGACTCGACGAGCGCGAGCTGATGGCGACGCTGCAGCTCCTGCTCGTGGCGCTCGTGCTGCTGCCGCTTCTGCCCGATCGCGGAATGGGCCCGTGGGAGGCCGTGAACCCGCGCAGTGTAGGGCTGCTCGCGCTGCTGATCGCCGGTCTGTCCTTCGCCGGCTACGGGGCGGTGCGCTGGCTCGGCAGCGCGCGCGGAACCCTGGTGACGGCGCTGCTCGGCGGGCTCACGTCATCGACCGCGGTCACGGTGGCGTTCGCGCGCGCGGCACGCGTCGCGCCCGAACGCGCGGCGCTTCTCGGCGCGGGGATCGGCCTGGCGTCGACGATGATGGCGTTGCGGCTCGCGGTCGTCGTGACGCTCGTCGCGCCCGACATCGCGCTCGAGCTCGCGCTTCCGCTCACCGCGCTGGCCGTGACACCGGTCCTGGCCGCGCTCGTGGTCGTCGGCCGAGGCGACGGACTCGCGGACGGCATGGCCCTGCCGCTTCGCAATCCGCTCGAGCTTCGCGCCGCACTCGGCTGGGCCGCACTGCTCGCCGCGCTCTCCCTGCTGTCGCGCGCGCTCTACGCCTGGCTCGGGTCGGCGGGGCTGTACGCGCTGGCGGCGCTCTCCGGCGTGGCCGACGTCGACGCGATCGGCCTGTCGGTCGCGCGCATGGTGCCCGCGTCGCTCGACGCGCACACGGCTTCGCTCGCGATCAGCGTCGCGGTGCTCGCGAACACGCTGGCGAAGGCGTGCCTGGCGACGCTACTCGGAGGCCGCGCGCTCGCGCTTCGCGGCGGGGCGATCCTGCTCGCGACGTTCGCCGCGGGCGCGCTTGCCGCCCTGCTCGACGGCGTCGGTTGAGAGCGTGAGCTCGGCGACCCGCGCGAGTATGCGCTGCAGGTCCTCGTCGTACAGGTAGACACCGTCCCCGGAGGCGCAGTAGCCGTTCCCGAGCCGGCGGATCAGCGGAACTTTCGTCGTCATCTACGGCTCCATCGGCGCAGGCGCGGAAACCTGTCGCCCCGCTCAGTAGACGACGTGAGCCTCGAGGCCGCCGTGGTCGGCGCGCACGACGACGAGTCGCGACATGCACGGCATGCAGTAGACACGGTCGCCGGGCAGCAGCTCGCGCGTGGAGCGGATCACCACCTTGCAGACCGGACAGATCACCTCGTTGGGCGCGAGCTCGTCGTTCGGCCCGGAGAGCCGGCGGTAGAAGCGCCGGTACTTCTTGGGAACCTCGTCGAAGCCCGTGTCCTCGAGGATGAAGCGCTGGCGCGGCCGCCCGCTCTCGGCCGCGGCCTCACGCAGTACGGTGTCGTTCATGCCGTGAATCCGAGGCGCGCGACCGTCGCCAGGTAGTTCCGTCCCAGCTCGGGCCGCTCGGAGCGCGCGATGCCGAGCTCGTCGAGCATCTCCTCGAACGTCTCGAGCACGAGCGGATCGAGCTCGCGCTTCACCTGCGCGAGCCGCGCCCGCACGTGCGGGTTGGCCGTCAGCCGCCGGCCGAGATCGTTCTCGCCGAAGCCCATGTGCCGGCGCTCGTCCTTGATGATG
>CAZMKX010000228.1:0-6282 GCA_964566375.1 uncultured Myxococcales bacterium | reverse complement strand
CCCGCGCCCGGGGGCGCGGGCCGCCCGCGCGCTTCGAGCCAAGCTGCCGCGGGGTACCCCGCCCCGCGCCGCGCGCCGCGGCGCCCGGCGCCGCGCGCCGCCCGCCCCGCGAGGCGATACAGGGCCGGACGCGCAAGCACCGCGCTCGCCACGCGCGCGAGCGCACGCTGCGCGAGGCCGCGCGGGACGTCGGTCGCGCGCCAGGCGATCAATTGCTCGTGCAGGTCGATCTTCACCGGACAGACGGCCGTGCAGCTCCCGCACAAGGTCGACGCGAGCGGCAGGCTGCGGGAACCCCCACCGCTGCCGAGCGCAGGCGCGAGCACCGCGCCGATCGGGCCCGGAATCGCCCAGCCGTAGGCGTGACCTCCCGCGCGCCGGTACACCGGGCACGTGTTCAGGCACGCGCCGCAGCGGATGCAGCCGAGCGCGCGCCGGTGGTGATCGTCGGCGAGCAGGCGTGTGCGGCCGTTGTCGACGAGCACGACGTGGAGCTCCGCGCCCGGGCGCGGCCCCGTCACCAGGCTCGTGTACACCGAAAGCGGTTGGCCCGTCGCGCTGCGCGCGAGCAGCCGCACGAAGACTGCCAGGTCCGGCAGGCCCGGAATCACCTTCTCGAGGCCCAGGCACGCGATGTGGAGCTTCGGCAGGCTCATGCCGAGATCGGCATTGCCCTCGTTGGTGACGACGACGAGCGTTCCCGTCTCGGCGACGGCGAAGTTCGCGCCGGTGATCGCCGCGTCGGCGCCCAGGAAGTGGCCGCGCAGGTGCCGGCGCGCCGCCTCCGTGAGTCGCGCGGGATCGGTCTCGCCGACCGGCACGTCGAGCTCGCGCGCGAAGAGGGCACCGATGTCCTCGCGCGTGCGGTGGATCGCCGGCATGATGATGTGCGACGGCGGCTCGTGGCCGAGCTGGACGATGCGCTCGCCGAGGTCCGTGTCGACGACCTCGATTCCGCGGCCCTCCAGGTAAGGGTTCAGTCCGCACTCCTCGGTGAGCATCGACTTGCTCTTCACGACGCGGCGCGCGCCGCGCTCGGCGAGCAGCGCGTGCACGATGCGGTTCAGCGCGGGCGCATCCTCGGCCCAGTGCACGACCGCGCCCGCGGCGGTCGCAGCCGACTCGAACCGCTCCAGATTCTCCGCGAGGTGGTCGAGCGCGAACTCCTTCGCCGCGCGCGCGTGCTCGCGGAGCCGCTCGAAGTCGGGCTCCGCGTTGCCCGCCGCGTCGCGCTTCTCGCGCAGCGTGAAGACCGATGCGTCGTGCGCCGTGAGGCGCGTTCCCGCGGGCAGAACCTCGCGCGCACGACGATCGAGCGCTGCGCTCACGGTGCCGCGCCGGGGCCGAGGATCTCGGCCAGGTGGATCGCGCGCGGGCCGAAGCCCTCGCGCCGGCGCAGGCCCTCGAGGTGCAGGAGGCAGCTCGCGTCCGTGCCCGTGACGTACTCGGCCCCGCTCTCGGCGAGCGCGCGCAGCTTGTCACGGCCGATCCGCGCGGAGAGCTCCGGGAACCCGACCGAGAACGCGCCTCCGAAGCCGCAGCACTCGTCCCGGCGCGCGATCGGCCGGAGCTCGAGCCCGGAAACGCCGCGCAGCAACCGCTCCGTGACACCCGGAAGGGACGGCGCCGTGCCGAGCACCTCGCTCGGCTGACCGAGGCCGAGCTCGCGAAGCCCGTGGCAGCTCTCGAGCAGCGCGACCGGGTGCGGGAACGAAGCGCCCACGTCGGTGACACCGAGCTCCCGGACGATGAACTCGCCGAGCTCGAACGTTCGCGCTGCGAGGGGACCGGCCGCGGCCGCGCCGATCAGGTCGGCATAGCGGCGTCGGACCGTCGCGACGCAGCTGGCCGACGGACACACGATCGCCTCCGTACCCTCGAACACCGCCGCGTGTGCCCGCGCGAGTCGCGCGGCTTCGGCGCGCGCGCCGGTGGTGACGAACGGCTGGCCGCAGCACGTCTGCCCGGGGTCGAACGATACGCGACAGCCGAGGCGCTCGAGCACGCGCGCGGTCGCGAGGCCGACCTCGGGCGCGAGCTGGTCGACGTAGCACGGGATGAAGAGCGCAACCCGCCTTCCGAGGCCGGCGAGCTCAGCCATCCGTCGGCTCACGCATCGGGAAGCAGGGCTCCGACCTCGTCCGGCTCGAGCACGTACTCGGTCGCACAGAACTCGCAGCGAACCTCGAGCCGCTCCCGCTGCGCGGCGATCGCGCGGGTCTCTTCGCGTCCGAGCAGCGTGACCGCGCGACGGATCCGGTCGGTGTCGCAGCCGCAGAAGAACGCGGGCTGCGAGCGCTCCCGGCCGCGCGAGCCGATGCCCTCGAGAAGCCGATCGATCATGTCGTCGGCCGAGTGGCCCGAGCGAACCAGCTCCGTCGGCGACGGCAGGCCGCGGATCGTGCGCTCGAGCTGCGCGAGTACGTTCTCGTCCGCGCCGGGAAGCGCCTGCACGAGATAGCCGCCGGCGGCGGTGACCGATTCGTCGCTCGAGACGAAGACGCCGACGGCGAGCGCGGACGCCGTCTGCTCGCTCTCGACGAGATAGTGGGAGAGGTCCTCGGCGACCTCGCCCGAGACGATCGGTACGATTCCGGTGTAGGGCTCCTTCCAGCCCGGCCGGTAGCGAACCACCGCGAGCACGCCCTTCCCCACGGCGGCGCCGACGTCGAGCTTGCCCGCGCGCGAGGGCGGGTGCGCCGACGGGTCCGACACGTAGCCGCGCGCGCGGCCCGTGTTGTCGGCGATCACGGTCATCTGGCCCAGCGGGCCGTCGCCGCGGAACTGCAGCTGCACCGTCTCCTCGTCGCCGGCACCCGCCGCGATCAGGATTCCGCCCATCAACGCTCGACCGAGCGCTGCGCTCGCCGTCGGCGCAGTGCCGTGGCGGTGCGCAGCCTCGGCGACCAGTCCCGTGCCGACGATCGCGCGCAGCGACAGCCCGCCGTCGGACGAGATCGTCCGCACCATCTCACTCGCACCGGCCAGGGCTCGTCGGTCGTCCATCGTGGCGGCCGAGGATAGCCCGGATCTAGAGGACGGCCTCCGCGATCACGCGCAGCGCCTCCGGCTGGCCGCTGCCGATGCAGAGCGTTCCGACCGGCGAGGACTTCCAGGCCGCGAGCCGATCGCGGATCCGTTCCTTCGGGCCCACCAGGGCGACCTCGTCGACGAGCGCGTCGGGAACCTCCGCCATCGCCTCCGTCTTCTTCCCGTCCAGGTACAGGTTCTGGATCTTCACGGCGGCCTCTTCGTAGCCCAGGCGCTTGGCGTAGTCGTTGTAGAAGTTCTTGTTGCGGGCGCCCATTCCACCGATGTAGAGCGCCAGCATCGGCTTCACGGCGTTGCGGCATTTCGCGATGTCATCGCCCATCACGCAGGTCACGAAGGGCGCGACGTCGAAGTTCGCCAGGCTCTTGCCGCCGCCAGCCTTCTTGAAGCCCTCTTCGACGTGCGGCGCGAAGACGCTCCATTTCTCGGGCGACATCCAGACGGGGAAGAAGCCGTCTGCGACCTCGGCCGCGAGCTTCACGCCCGGGGGGCTGATCGCCGCGGTGTAGATCGGCAGATCCGCGCGGCCGTGGAGGATGCTCTTCAAAGGCTTGCCGAGGCCCGTCGCGCCCGGCCCGGTGTAGGGCAGGTCGTACTCCTCACCGTGGAACTCGACGCCCTCTTCGCGGCGCAGGATCTTGCGGATGATCTCGATGTACTCGCGCGTACGCGTGAGCGGCTTGCCGTAGCGCACGCCGTGCCAGCCCTCGACGACCTGCGGGCCCGAGGGACCGAGCCCCATGATGAAGCGCCCGCCCGAGAGCGCGTCGAGCGTCATCGCGGTCATCGCAGCCATCGCCGGAGTACGCGACGGAATCTGCATGATCGCCGTGCCGAGCCGGATCCGGGTCGTCTGAGCGCCGATCCAGGCGAGCGGCGTGATCGCGTCCGAGCCGTAGGCTTCCGCGGTCCAGACCGAGTCGAAGCCCAGCTTTTCGGCTTCCTTGATCATGTCCATCGGCAGGCCCATGCCCCGCCCCGAGTATCCAACGATCAGCCCGAGTCGCACTTCTCATCTCCTTGGTTGCGGAGTGCGAATCCTACACCGACGCCGCGGTCGCGAGCAAAGCGGGGAAATTCGCCGATTGCGGGGTGCAAAACGCCTCCGACACGCGCATCTTCTCTCGACACTCCGAGACGAGCTTCCTACTCTACGCGCGGGTCCAAAAGACTCGCGATCTAGGAAGGGGGATCAGTATGTCCTGGCAGAAGTCTCTTCAGGCCGCAGTAAAGGCGCTGAAGAAAGAAGAGCAGTCTCTCGTGAAGCAGCTCGATCATCTGCGCGCGAAGATGGAGAACCTGACTGGGCTCTCCAAAGGCAAGGGCGCCAAGCGCGGCCCGAAGCCCGGGCGCGGAAACCGACTGAGCGACGAAGGTCGCCGGGCGATCTCGCTTGCTGCGAAACGCCGCTGGGCGAAGTACCGCGGCAAGAAGAGCAAGTAACCGCACGGCACCCGAAGCATTCGCTGTGACGTCGGGGTGATCTTCCGGATGGAAGGTCACCCCGCGCTCATTTTGACAGGGCGAATTCGCCCGCCGCATTCACGGGAGTCGAGAATGATCACCCTTCGCGCCGCGACACTGGTCGCACTGGCTCTGCTACCCGGCTGCATCCTCTATGCGCCCGTCGATCTGGGCTCTCTCGGCGGTCCCGGGAAGATCCGCGAAACCGTCGTGCTCGGCGAAAGCGGACCGAAGATCGCGATGATCGAGATCACCGGGGTGATCTCGGACGAGGAGGGTCGCGGACGGCTCGCGTTCGCGGAACGGCCCAGCGTGGTGGTGGAGACGCGCAACGCGCTCGATCTCGCGGCCGACGACGAAGAGGTCGTCGGCGTGATCCTCCGCATCAATACGCCGGGCGGCTCCGTCTCCGCCAGCGACACCCTCTACCACGAGATCGAGCTCTGGAAAGCGGAAACGAAGCGCCCGGTCATCGCGTATCTGAACGGGATGGCGACGTCGGGCGGCTACTACGTCGCCATGGCCAGCGATCGCGTGATCGCGCACCCGGCGTCGATCACCGGCTCGATCGGTGTGATCATGCCCGGGCTTTCGCTCGAAGGGCTGATGGAGAAGTACGGCGTCACGGACCAGACGATCACGAGCGGTCCGTTCAAGGACGCGGGCTCCATGTTCCGCGACATGCGCCCCGCCGAGCGGACCCAGCTGCAGAGTGTGATCGATGACCTGTTCGGGCGCTTCAAGGAGGTCGTCGTGAAGGGCCGGCCCGCACTCACCCCCGAGAAGGTGGCCGCGCTCGCGGACGGACGCGTGTACTCGTCGCGGCAGGCGCTCGACGCCGGGCTGGTCGATCAGCTGGGCTATCTCGAAGAGGCCGTCGCGGACCTGGAGAAGCGCGCGGGAATCAGCGAGTCACGCGTCGTCGTCTACCATCGCGCGGGTCAGGTGCGCGAGAACATCTACAGCCAGGGCCCGAACATCTCCGTGCAGGTGACCGACGTGAACCTCCTGCCCGTCCGGCAGAGCGACCTCGCGCCGGGCTTCTACTACCTGTGGCCGGGCGCGCTCGCGAACTGAGCGCGGATTCGCGCTTCGCGGTCACGGTCTACGCGGGATCACGGCGCAGCGCGCGTGCCGATCACCTGGCGCTGGCGGCCGGGCTGGGGAGTGCGATCGCGCGCCGCGGCTGGGTTCTGGTGTACGGCGGCGCGAACGTGGGCCTGATGGGCGCGTGCGCGGACGCGGCCCTCGCCGCCGGCGGCCGCGTCGAGGGCGTGATCCTCGACTCGTTCTCGCGCGTAGCGCACCAGGGCCTGCACGCGCTCGAGACGGTCGGCGACATGCGCACGCGCAAGGCCGGTCTCGCTCGCCGCGGCGACGCATTCGTCGCGCTGCCGGGCGGCTTCGGCACGCTCGAGGAGGTCTCGGAGATCCTCGTCGAGCGCCAGCTGCGCTTCCACACCAAGCCGCTCGTGCTCGTGAGTCCGGACGGGTTCTGGGATCCGCTGCTCGCGCTCTTCGCACGCATGCGGGGCGACGGACTGCTCGCACCCGAGCACGCGGCGGTGCTCCGCGTCGTCGACGGCGTCGCGGGCGTGCTCGAGGCGCTCGAGGCCACGCCGGAAGCACCCCCGCGCACCCGCGTCGACAAGTGGTGACTGGCGCGCGCGTCGCTCGCTGACGCGCGCGGCGCAGGCCTTCCGCCCGCGCACCGCGACGCGCGGCTTCCGGCTCAAGGCAGCCGCACGGAAACACGAACCGGAACGC
>CAZMKX010000227.1:0-6343 GCA_964566375.1 uncultured Myxococcales bacterium | reverse complement strand
CCCGCGGCGATGGCCGGCGAGGCGGTGACGGTGACCTCGACGATCGAGGCGATCGACACCACCACCCCCTCCGTGACGCTCAAGGGCCCCGAGGGAAACGTCGTGACCGTGAAGGTCCGCGACCGCGCGAAGCTCGCGCGCGTGAAGGTCGGCGACCTCGTCGACATCACGTACACGCGCGCGATGGCGGTGTCGGTGGAGCCCGCGAACTAGGCCGCCGGGCCGCCGGTCGGCCGCGCCTAGAACCTGCCTCGCGGAGATCCCGCAAGGAACGTCTCGCCGAAGACGTCGATTTGCGGATAGAATGGCGCCCGTCTCTCCGATCCTCTCCTGGACCGAGGCTCTCCGAGGATCCGCATGCGGCGCGGCGCGCGACTGCTTCTCGTCTGGCTCTCGTTTGCGGCTGCAGCCGCGAGCGCCGCCCCGAGCAGCTACCAGATCCTGCTCGACCTCGACGACGACGCGGCGACCGGCTGCACGATCTCCGGCCCTTGGGGGAGCTTAGCGGGCATCGAGGAGCGGCTGTTGGTGTCGGTCGCCACGAGCGGTGCGGCCGCCGCGAACGTGACGCAGATCGAGCGGGCCGTCTGCACGGCGCCCGCCCCGTTGCCGGGCACGTTCGGCTCGCTCACGGTCGTCGACCCGGGTGACTGGCCCGTGGGCGTCGGCAACGGAACCGCGAGCCAGAACGTCGTCGAAGCGTACTTCCCGCTGTCGGCCCCGATTCCGCCGCGCGTCCGCTACGCGCTGGTGGCTCGGGACAACGCGGGCGCGCAGGACGCCGTACTCACGACCACCCCGACGAGCGGCGTGCCGCTGCGGATCCAGCTCTCGTCGGCGACCGAGATCCCGACGCTTCCCGGTGTCGGACTCCTGATCTTGTGTCTCATGCTCGCCGCCGTGAGCGCGGCGCTGCTGCCCCGGAAGATCCGCTTCGCGGCGGGCGTGATCGGGCTGCTGGCGCTCGCGAGCAGCGCTTGGGCGATCAGCTGCCTGCTCGACGGTCAGACGGGCGACTGGACGGGAATCCCGCCATCGGGGACCGACGGAACGAGCGACGGCACGCCGGGCTCGGAGGTCGTGGCGGTCTTCGCTGCAGAGGACGAGGCCCAGAGCCGGCTCTGCTTCCGCATCGACGGCAGCCTGCAGTTCGACGCCTCGACGGTGGTTGCCAACGACCAGGCTCCGCCGGCCGGAAACGAGGACGCACCGCAGGTGCTCACGCTGACCGGCAGCACGTCGAGCGCCGGGCCGTTGACCTTCTCGATCGTGACGCCACCCACGCAAGGAAGTCTCTCGGCGTTCTCGAACGTCACACCGACGAGCGTGGACGTGACCTACACCCCGAATCCGAACGCGAACGGAGCGGACGGCTTCGTCTTCCGCGTGACGGACGGCCCGGGCGGAACGGACACGGGAGCCGTGGCGCTGACGGTGCTCGCGGTCAACGACGCGCCCGTCGCCCAGACCAAGGCCGCGTCCGCGCACGTCAACCTGAAGGTGGCGGGTCTCGACGCAGGTCTGCTCACCGGCGTCACCGACGTCGACGCGGGCGTCGGCGCGTGTACGCCTGCATTCGGCATTGCGAGCGTCAGCGCGGTGAGCGGCGGCTCGGTGTCGAACGTCAACCTGGCCGCGGGGACTTTCGACTTCGACCCCGATCCGGGCTTTTCCGGCACCGCCGTCGCGAGCTACACCGTCGCCGACAACGGCTGCCCCGGCTCGGCCGTCAGCGCACCGGCCACCATCAACATCAGCGTGAGCGGCCCGACGATCTGGTTCGTGAATCCGTCCGCGGGCGCCGGCAACGGCACGCTGTCGAGCCCGTTCAATACGCTCGCGGCCGCGACCGCAGCGATGGGCGCCAGCGCCAACCAACGCATCTTCGTGTACTCCGGGACGACGGTTTCGGGCTCGGGCGTGTCGCTCCAGCAGGGCAGCCGGCTGATCGGCCAGGGCGCGATCGGAGCTTCGTTCGATGCCGTGATGGGCATCTCGCCGCCGGCAAACACAATCGCGCGCCCCGCGATCGGGGGCGCTGCACCGATCGTCCGCGGAACGGTCAGCATGAACGGAAGCGACACACAGGTGCGGGGCGTGCGGATCCAGCCGCCGGCCTCGTCGGCGGGACTCGTGTCGACGCCGGCCGCGCCGCCCGGGCCGTTCACGGGACTTCTCGTCGCGGACGTTCCCGACGTCACGACCACGAGCGCGCGTGCGATCGATCTCAGCAACGTGAGCGGAACGTTCAGTCTCACTGCCGTGAATGCGACGGGCGCAGGGATCGGCATCAATCTCAGCAACGTCAACCCGTCGATGGGCAGCTTCGCCGTGACCGGCGCGGGCGGCGCGTGCAGCGCGGCGGCTCCGACCTGTTCGGGCGGCACGATCGCGAGCTCGACCGACACGGGCGTGAAGCTCAGCAACGCCAACAACGTCACCCTGAGCCGCCTGCGGCTCAACGGGAGCTCGAACTTCGGGCTGAGCGGGAGCTCGATCTCCGCGCTCACCATCGACACCTGCCTTTTCGACGGCGCGCACGGAAACGCCGCCGACGAGGGCGCGCTCTTCGTCACGAACTGGCTCTCGAGCGGAGCGATCACCAACAGCGAGATCCTCGGCGGTGCGAGCGACAACGTGCGCGTGCGCAACACGACGGGCACGCTGGACCGGCTGACGATCTCCGGCTCCACCATCCGCGACAACGCCGCGATCCCGCCCGGAAATCACGGCCTGCGCTTCGCCACCGACGTCCCGACCAATACCGGTGCGGGTGTCGCGATGAATCTGACCGTGAGCGGCTCCACGTTCCGAAACCACCGTTCGAACCACATCGACACCGGCGCGACGGGTCTCTCGACGGTGGACCTGATCCTCACGAGCAACACGTTCAGCCGCACGAACGCCCTTGCCGACACCCTGGCCGATTCCGTCAACATCACCGGCGATCACCAGGCCGACGTGACGTTCGACATCAATGGCAACACGATGAACGGCGCGAAGCTCAGCGCCTTCAACTTCTTCCAGAGCAACCTGACGAGCGCCGCCGCCTCGATGGTCGGCAGGTTCCGCAACAACGTGATCGGCACGACCGGCGTCGCGGACTCGGGCTCGGCACAGGGCGACGGCATCTCGTTCAATTCGACCGGGCTCGCCGCGCTGACGGTGAGCGTCAGCGGCAATCAGATCCGCCGCTTCGCCAACGTCGGAATCGGGCTCTCGGCCGGCGACACGAGCCCGCGCGTGAACGCGACGCTCACGGGCAACGTCGTGAAGGAAGGAAACGCGGTCCTCGCACTGCACGGCATCCTGGCAAACATCGGAACCACCGCGGTTGGCTCGGTGCTCGCCTGCCTCGACATCGGCGGCTCGTCGCCGGCGCTCCGCAACGACGTCGCAGGATCAATCAATACCCTTGGCGGCGGCAGCGAGATTCGGGTGCGCCAGCGCAACTCATCCATCGTGCAGCTGCCCGGTGTTGCCGGCGCGGTCGACGCCTATCTTGCAGCGCGCAACGCGGTGACGAGCGCCACCGCGGTCACCTTCACGGGCACGTTCGGAAGCAACGGCGGCGCCCCCTGCACGCAGCCGCCGTAGACCCGTTCGGACAGGATGCCGCGACTCAGAAGTTGACGTCGTAGCGGTGCCGCTCGGCGTGGCGCTCCAGATGCTCCCAGACGAGTCGATCGACGCGCGAGGCGTCCTCGGAATCGACCGCTTCGACGCACGCGTGCAGCTCGATCAGCACCCGGCCGTGAGCCGCGTGCACCTCGTCGAGCCGCGCGATCCGCACGTCCGAGAGGTCGAGCGCGACGGCTTCGTTCATTCGCGCGATCAGGTCTGCACTCGGCCCGAGCGCGCGCGCCTCGGCGAAGATCCCGCGCATCTCGCGGATGTCGTCCAGGCGCGCTTGCGCGGCGCGGTCGAAGTCCTGGCCGATCATCTGCACGAGCAGCCCGAGCAGCGCGACGTCGGCCGCGCCGAAGGCGGAGCCCGACTCCGGCAGCACGTGGGTGAAGAGTCGCTGCGCGAGGAATGCGATCGCCTTCGGAGTATCGGGGATCACGTGCGCTCCAATCGCTCGCTGTACACGCGCCGGCTTGCGGGCGACAGACGATCGACGAGGATCCGGTTCTGCCGATCCGCCGTCAGCCATCCCGCTGCGGCGAGGATCGGCTCCTTGTTCGCGCCGTGCTCGAAGTCCTCGGCGGACGAGATCCAGATCGCGACGGCCTTCAGCGACGCGAAGACCTCCCACCAGCGGAAGACGTCGAGATCGACCTTCAGTCCGCTCGCGGCCTCGAAGATCCGGATCGCGTCCAGCCGCGGAAGGAGCCGGCCGGCCAGATGCCTGTCCGGCCAGGCCCACAGCGGATCGAACGACCACGCGAGGTCCTCGAGCGGATCCCCGATGTGCGCCATCTCCCAGTCGAGAATCCCGCGGATCTCGCCGGAGCCGTCGAACAGGAAGTTTCCCGTGCGGAAGTCGCCGTGGACCAGCGCGAGCTTCGGCGGCGCGGGCGGAAGGTTGCGGCGCAGCCAGCGCACGGCCGCATCGGCGATCGGCTGCGGGTGCAGCGCGTCCTTCGCGATCACGCCGGCCCAGTATTCGAGCTCGCGCAGCGCGGCCTCTTCCGGGCGCGGCACCGAAAAGTGTCGGCGGACGTCGAGCGCGTCGACGTCGAGCGCGGCGAGCCGGCCGAGGATCGACCACTTCTGCTCGGCGACCTTCGCGAGCTTCCCGGACGGGAGGAGCTGCACGTTCGTCTCGCAGCCGGGGATCTCCGCGGTGAGCGAGAACGGCCGGCCCAGGTGCCGCTCGTCCTCCTCCAGCACCAGCGGCTCGGGGACGGGGATCACGCCGGACCGGAAGGCCGCGGAGTAGGCTGCGAACTCGGTCGCGCGATCGGTGTCGATCAGGCTCGACTCGGGGTCGCGCCGGAGGATCATCCCGCGCACGACGCCGCGCTGCGTCGCCTTCAACCGGTACGTCTCGCGCGAGGCGCCGCCGGGGATCCGGGCGACGTCACTGATCTGTGTCGAAACGCCGTCCCGCGCGCTCAGGTAGCGCGCGAGACGTTCCGAGAGCTCCGGGACGGGCAGCGCCATGCGTGTTCCTAGAAGACCAGCACGGGCTTGATCGCGACGCCGCCCGCGCTTGCGGCCTCGGCCGCGTTGATGTCCTTCAGCGCGAACTCGGTGATCAGCTCGTGGAAGGGAAACCGGCCTTCCGCATTCAGGCGAGCGAGCTCCGGGATGAACGTGCGCGGCACGCTGTCGCCCTCGATCACACCCTTGATCGTCCGGCCGCTGATCATCGCGAGGAAGGGAAAGGTCGCGTCGCCGAAGCCGACACCGGCGAGCGCCAGCGTTCCGAGGTTGTTGAGCCCCTCGTAGAGCGCGCGCACCACGGCGGCGTTCCCCGTGGTGTCGAAGGCGTAATCCGCGCCGCCCGGGACGACCTCGAGGATCGCGGCCGCCAGCGCGGACGGCGCGACGCGAAGCGTCTGCGTCGCGCCGTAGCGGCTCGCGAGCTCGAGCCGGCTCGCGTGGCGGTCGATCGCGACCACCTGCCGCGCGCCCGCGATCTTCGCCGCCATCACCGCGCTGAGCCCCAGCGCGCCGGCGCCCGCCACGACGAGGCTCGACCCCCGCTCGACCTTCAGCGTGTTGAGAACGGTTCCAGCGCCCGTCTGCACGCCGCAGCCGAGCGGCCCGAGACGCACGAGGTCGTACGTCCGGTCGACCTTGACGACGGAGTCCCGCGCAACGACGGAGTGACTCGCGAACGACGACTGCCCGAAGTAGTGCGAGCCGACGCGCTCGCCGCGCGCGTCGCTGAGCGACGACGTTCCGTCACTGCGCCCGCCGCTCATGTTGAACGCCTGGAAGTTGAAGCAGTACGGTCGCCGGTTCTTCGCGCACGCCGGACAGCTCCCGCACGCGTTGAATGACAGCACGACGTGATCGCCGACCGCGACTTCGTCGACGGCGCTCCCGACCGCCTCGACGACGCCCGATCCCTCGTGACCGTAGACCTGCGGTCCGGGGAAGAACTCCGCGGCCTCTCGCGCCAGCAGGTCCGTGTGGCACATCCCCGATGCGACCATGCGCACGAGCACCTCGTCCGCGCGCGGCGGGCCGAGCTCGAGCTCCTCGATCGCGAACGGCGATTTCGCCCCGCGCAGGACGGCCGCGGTGATCTTCACGCTGACTCCTCCGCGACGCGGGGCGTCGCCCACGATCCGAGGCAGCAGTGTAGTCCGGCCGCGCGGCTCGCAGAAAGCGGCGGGCCGAAGGCCGTCGTGAACTGGCGCGCCCAGCATGACTCGAACATGCGACC
>CAZMKX010000226.1:0-6438 GCA_964566375.1 uncultured Myxococcales bacterium | reverse complement strand
GCTCGCGGACCACCGGCTCGCGGTCCTCGAGCGAGATCTCGATCGCGCTGCGGCCGAGAAGAGCGACGCCGGTCTCGGCGATCTCGCCGTTGCGGCGGTTGCCGTCGAGAAGCTCGGGATTCAGCTCGAGCGCGCCCGGCGCCCACAGGTCCGGATGCTCGACGAGAAAGTCGTGCGTGAGCCGGATGCGCTGCGGCGTGAGTGCGCGCTTCTGCGCGATGAACTCCGTCTTCGCGCGCCCGCCCGCCGGCGTGTCGACGTAGTCGCGCGCGACGGCGGCCAAGATCGCGAGCTTCATGTCGACGCGGCGCTCGCGGTCGACGCTCGCGAGCATCTGCTCGGAGATCTGCTCGCGGTAGCGCGCGATCGCCTCGGGATCGGGATCGGGCAACGCCTGCTCGTGGCGGAGCGCCGGCCCGGGCTGCCCGCGCGCGTCGTAGCGCGCCGCCAGGTCGCGGTGCACCTCCCCGGCGTGCTGCCCGCGGGGTCGCAGCTCGACGTAGCGCTCGCCGGCCTGCAGGACGCCTCGGCCGAACTTCGGGCGCGTGCCCGGATACTGGATCAGCCGGATCGGAAAGGTGATCAGCGTGACCGCGAAGGCAGGCACGTCGAGCACGTACTCGATCGGCCGAGGCAGGTCGCGGCTGCGCGGCCCGTTGGCGTGCTGGCCCAGCGCGAGCCAGCGGAGCTGCGCGTTGCGGTCCGCGTCGATCGCAGCGCGGTAGAACGCCCACGGGTTCTGCTCGGGGTCGGCGAGGATCGAGATCGCCTGACGCGATACGGTGTCGCCCTCGGCCGCGGACTCGGGGACGCGCGCGAGCGTCGCCGCGAAGCCATCCTCGTCGCCGAGCGCGCGCGGTGCGAAGCTCTCCAGGAAGACGAGCTCGCCGCTCGATTCGCGCGCGGAGCCGGCCAGCTGCACGGAGCTCGCGTGGGCCGCGACGGAGGCCGCCGGCGCGATCAGTGCGACGCGCGCGAGCGCGACGTAGCCGGATCGCGATTCCGGCTCCAGCCCTGCGGGGAAGAGCTCGGCCGTGCGCAGGGAGCCGCGCACGCGCGCGTCGCGCGCCTCGAGCTCCGAGGTCGCGTGCTCGAGCAGCTCCGCGGCTCGCGCGCTGGCCGGGTCGTAGCCGAGCGCGCGCGCGGCGAGGATTCGCGTGCGTCCGAGCTCGCGGCTCTGCCAGGCGGATTCGGCGCCCTTCAGGGCGCGGTCGTAGCGCTCGGCCGCGAGCTTCGCGCGGTAGCGCTGCGCGCGCTCGGCCACTTCGGTCGCGCGCGGGTCTTCGGGATTCAGCGCGAGCCACTCGTCCCAGGCGCGCAGCGCCTGTCGCTCGCGTACGCTCGCCTCGGGAAACTGGTGCGCCGTGAGCAGCGTCGAGATCGTCGTGCGCGTGGCGTCGATCGGATTCGCGATGCCGGTCAGGAGCAGGCGCGAGACCGGCTCGACGACGCGGTTGAACACGGCACCGGCCTTGAACTTGCGCTCGTCGTCGAGGCGCTGATCCGCGACCTCGAGCGGGTCGCTCGCGATCGCGCGCTCCAGGCGTCGTCGCGTGGCGGGGTCGAGGTCGTCGCGCTCGAGCAGCGCGTCCGCGTGGGCGCGGAATCCGTCGCGTCCGCCGCAGGCTGCGACGACCTCGCTCGCGTTGTCGACGAGACCCGACGGCGGCTCTCCGCGCGCGACGCGCTCTGCGTCCTCGCGCGCGAGCTCGGCACTGCGGGCCGATGCCTGATCGGTGTCGCCGGCGAGCGCCGCGGCCGCGACCCGCGCGGCCAGGCGCTCCGAGTCGTCGGGCAGCGCGGCGCGCGCTGGCCGCCCGTCGATGACCGGCTGGAGCTCGGCGGGAGAGGGCGGACGCGCGCATGCCTCCGCGGCGAGCGCGAGCGCACACGCGAGCGCGAGCCTAGCGCGGGACACGTTCCTCGTGGACCTGCAACGTGAAGCCCAGGAACGCCTCGAGCTTGTGCGACGCCTCGAGCTTCTCGACCGTGCCGTCCTGCTGCGCGACCACCTCGTATACGCGCGTCGCGCCGTGCGCGTACTCGTCGAACGTGGCGGGATCGAAGCCGAGGGACGGTGGCGGGAACTGCTGCGCGTAGCGGCGCGAGAACGCGGCGTAGAGATCACCGAGCGCGAGCAGGTGGCGGTTGTGGTTCTTGCTGTCGCGGTGACGCTGCACGAGCGACTGCGCGCGCTCGAGCGCGGCTTCGTCGTAGCGCGCGTCCAGCGCGGCGTGCGCGGCCAGATTCGCGGCGTCGGCTTCGTCGCTGCGCTCGATCTCCTCGTCGACGACGTAGATCCAGTGGGTGCCCGCCACGTCGCTGCGCAGCTGCTCCAGCTCCGCACGCCGCTCCGCGAACACCGAGTCGGCGTCCTGCGCGCTGGCGTCCGGCGCGGGCACCCGCGCGCGCGCGCGCGCGAGGCGTTGCGTCACTCCCTGGCCGGTGCGCGCGGGCTCGGCGAGCTCGGAGTCGAGCTCGGTCACGCGCGCGTAGTGACGCATGGCCAGGTCGTACTCGCCGATGCGCTCGAGCGCGCGCGCCTTGGTGAACCAGACGACGTCGGTGGCGTAGCCCGAGGCCAGCTTTTCGGGCTGCGCCGTCTCGAGCGTCTCGAGCCGTTCGAACGAGACGCGAAACACGTTCTTGCCCGTGAAGTCGCGCGCGGTGGGGAAGCGGTAGGTGTCGTCGTCGACGTGAAGCCGGACGACTGCCACGATCTCGAGCAGGTCCTGCGTCGGAGTCACGGCCTTCGGCGGATCCGTGCTCGCGCACGCGGCGAGCAGCGCAGCGCACGCGCACGCCCGGGCGAGCCGCGCGCGAACCGCGCTCAAAGCCGCGCCGTCCGCCGCGCCGCCAGAAGGTTCAGCATCTTCTCGGTGGCGATCACCGCGGCCGCGAGCTGGTCCGAATCGACGCCGAGCGTGCTGAACGGCTGCGCGCGCGCGCTGGTCTGCCAGCTGATCAGCGTCTCGACGAGCGCGCCCGTCTTTCCACCGGGCGGAATGCGCACCTTGTAGTCGACCAGGTGAGGAAGCTTCAGATCGAAGCTCCGCAGCGCCTTGGCGAGCGCCTTCATGAAGGCGTCGTAGCCGCCGTCGCCGGTCCCCGTCGCGCTCGAGAGCTTGCCCTGGAAGCGCACCGAGACCGAGGCGCTCGGCAGTCCATCGCTCGCAGAGTGGAACTCGTAGCGCTCGATGCGAACGAGCTGCTCGCCCGGTGTCTTCAGCACGTCGGCCAGGATCAGCGGCAGATCCTCGGGCGTGACGTTGTGCTTCTTGTCGCCGAGCTCGACGATGCGCCGCAGCACCAGGTCGCGTTTCTCGGCGGGCAGCTTGATTCCGAGCGCCTTCAGGTTCTGGTCGATCGACGCCTTGCCGGACATCTTGCCGAGCGCGTAGCGCCGACGCCGGCCGAAGCGCGCGGGCAGGAGCCGGCTGGCGTAGAGGTCGGCCTTCGCGTCGCCGTCGGCGTGGATCCCGGCGGTCTGCGTGAACACGTCGCGTCCGACGACGGGGGTGTTGTCGGCGACGAGCTTTCCAGACGAGGTGGCGACCATCTCCGACACGGCGACGAGCGACTTCTCCTGCACGCCCGTCCGGTACGGCGTCAGGTCGTGGAGCGCCGCGACCACTTCGGCCAGGCGCGTGTTTCCCGCGCGCTCGCCCATCCCGTTCACGCTCGTGTGTATGCCGCGCGCGCCCGCGGCGACGGCCGCCAGGCAGTTCGCCGCCGCCAGACCGTAGTCGCCGTGGCCGTGGAACTCGAAGTGGATCTCCGGCCAGGTGCGCGTCATCAGGCCGACGTAGCGTGTCGCGTCGTCCGGGGTCAGAACGCCCAGCGTGTCGGGCAGGTAGACGCGCTTCACGCCGAGCCCGGCCATGCTCTGCACGTGCGCGAAGACGTAGTCGAAGCTGTCGCGCACGCCCTGCGACCAGTCTTCCAGGTAGACGTTCACGACGAGCTTGCGCGCGCGCGCCGCGCGGATCGTCTCGGCGATCTCCTTGAAGTGGCGCTCGGGGGTGATGCGCAGCTGCTCTTCGCAGTGCCGCCGCGACCCCTTCGTCAGCAGGTTGATCACCTGCGCGCCCGCGTTCGCGATCCAGTCGACCGAGACGTCCCCGTCGACCATGCCGAGGATCTCGATCCGCTCGATCATGCGCGCCTTGCGGGCCCAGGCGGAGATCCGCCGGACCGCCTCCGCCTCGCCCTCGGAGACGCGGGCGCTGGCGATCTCGATCCGGTCGACGCGCACGTCGTCGAGCAGCAGCCGCGCGAGCTGAAGCTTCTCCGCCGGCGTGTACGAGACGTTGGGCGTCTGCTCGCCGTCGCGCAGGGTCGTGTCCATGACCTGGACCAGGGGGGAGGCGGCCATGTGCACAGGCTAGCCGTTCAGATCGGTTCGGGCTCGGCCTCTTTCTTGACCCGCTCGTCGTGCGCCTTCTTCGCGGCGAGCAGCGCCGGCATGACGCGGTCGAGATCGTCCTGGGTCCACAAGTGATCGGTCGAGAAGTCCCGGATCAGAGCCGGCTGCTGCATGATCGCGACCTGGCCGCGCATGGAGTGGATGATCTGGCCGGTGAACTCGTGCGCCGCCGGCGAGCATAGCCACGTCACGATCGGCGCGATCTGCTGCGGGCCGGTGAGCGGGTTCTCCGGGTTCACCTCGGCGCCGCGCCCCTGCATGAGCGGGATCGTCATGCGCGTGGCTGCGCCCGGCGAGATGGTGTTCACGGTGCAGCCGTACTTC
Source organism: uncultured Myxococcales bacterium (assembly GCA_964566375.1). Classification (GTDB taxonomy): domain Bacteria; phylum Myxococcota_A; class UBA9160; order SZUA-336; family SZUA-336; genus VGRW01. The sequence goes on along the minus strand of CAZMKX010000226.1, from coordinate 1,688 downwards.
GCGAGCTCGAGTGCCAGGACGCGCGAGAAGCCGGCGATGCCGGCCTTGGCTGCGCCGTAGTTCGACTGGCCGAAGTTCCCGAACAGTCCCGAGACCGACGAGAAGTTGATGATCCGGCAGCCGCGGCGGTTGGTCTCGCGGATGTAGCGCGCGAACGGCTGCGTGCAGCAGAAATGCCCCTTCAGGTGGACGGCGATCACCGCGTCCCAATCGCTCTCGTCCATGTTGAAGATCGTCTTGTCGCGCAGGATGCCGGCGTTGTTCACCAGGATGTCGCACGCGCCGAATGCCGTGAGCGCCGTCTGGAAGATGGCGAGGCCGCCGGCCATGGTCGCGACGGAGTCGTAGCTCGCCGCAGCCTTGCCGCCGAGCTTGCGGATCTCGGCCACGACGTCGTCGGCCACGCGCCCGGAACCGGTGCCGTCCGCGTTTCCGCCCAGATCGTTGACGACCACGCTCGCGCCGTTGCGCGCGAAGTCGAGCGCGATCTCGCGGCCGATGCCGCGCCCCGCGCCGGTCACGATCGCCACTTTCCCGTCCAGAACGCCCATGGTCAGCCCTCCTCGGTGCGCGACCATTCTACTTCACTGGGGCTTGCCCTTGCGGCCCCGGACGCGCTTGCGGACGGCCTTTCGCTCCTCCGGCGTGAGCTTCTGCCAGCGCTCGCGCAGCTCCTGGCGCTTTTCCGGGGGGAGCTGCTGCCAGCGCTGGTAGTTCTTGCGCATCTCGGCCCGCTTCTCCGGCGGGAGCTCGCGAAAGCGCTGGTAGCGCTTGCGGATCTTCTCCTGCTTCTCCGGCGGCAGCTTCTGGAACTCGCGGTAGCGCTCGCGCAGCTTGTCGCGCTGCTCGGGCGAGAGGCTCTCCCAACGCTTGCGGGCCGCGTCCGAAGGCGGCGGGGGCGGAGGCGGATGGGAATCGGCGCGCGCCGAAGCGGGCAGAACGGCCGCGCCCAGCGCGAGCGCGCAGAATCGCAGGAACCCTCGACGGGTCATCGCGGGTCGCCCTCCTCGGCGGCAGCGCCCGCGAGCTCCTCGCTCGCGTCCCACGTCTCGAGCAGCTCCAGCTGCTCGAGAAGCTCGAGCTGCTCGAGGATCGCGCGGTCCTCGTCCGAGAGGGGCGCGGGTCGACGCAGCGGCGTCGGCGTCGTGGCGGCCTGTGTCCTCATCCCGAATCTCCGTCCCGCTGCTCGAGCTCGTCCATGATCGCGAACAGCTCGAGGTCCGGATCTTCCAGCATCTCGAGATCCTCGGGGTTGGCGACGATCTGCAGATCGACGGCGTCGTTCACGTCGGTGTCGCGGATGCGCAGGGCGACGAAGGCGGCCAAGGCCGCCGCGGCCGCGCCGCCGAGCGCGAGCACGAAGCGCCGGCTGAGGAGCCGCTCGCGCCAGCCGGCGGGAGCCGCGGACTCTCGCGCGATGCGCGCCCAGAAGCGCGCCTCGAAGTTGCCCGGAGGGTGGATCGCCTCGAGCGAGCCGAGCGCGCCGGAGAGCCGCCGCTCCGCGGCGAGCGCCGCCTGACAGCTCGCGCAGCTGCGCAGGTGCGTCTCGAGCTCGGCGCGCGAAGCGGGCGCGAGCTCGCCGTCCAGGTACGCGATCAGGTCCGCGCGTCGCTCGTCGCAGGTCATCGCGACTCCGCCTCGCCGAGCGAGACCAGCAGGGTCTCGCGCGCACGGTGGATCAGGCTCTT
>CAZMKX010000225.1:0-6443 GCA_964566375.1 uncultured Myxococcales bacterium | reverse complement strand
GGCCGAAGCTGGTGCGCGAGCGCGTGTACGACAAGCCGGGCGTGCGGGTCGAGCTCCGACACACCACACAGGGCGGCGAAGTCGTGAAGCGCGGGTATTCCCAGCCGGCGACGATCGCCGACGTGCGCATCGCCCACATCCTGGCGAGCCTGTCGTACGGCAAGGGCGAAGACGAGCGCAAGCCGATCATCCGCACGCAGTTCGTCTACGACCTGGCGGAAGGCATCGCGGCCGCCCTCGCGAAGGCGGGCCCGGACGACGAGATCGCGGCCGCGTCGTTTCCGGAGGACAAGACGCTCGGAATCTTCACCACCAACCGCGTCACGGCGTTCCGACTGGTGCTCGACGGCGACGAGATGAAGATCGAGTTCTATGCCGTCGACGAGGGCCTGGAGCGCGACGGCAGTAAGCTCGGCGCGCGCGAGTACGAGATCCCTTCCGAGCTGCCGTCGTTCGCGCCCGCCTTCACGATCGTGCCCGGCAAGGCGACGACGAAGCTCGGCGCACGCGGTGTGAGAGTCGCCTGGCGCGACGACTACTTCCGCCGGCCCATGACGCTGAGCTTCCGCCAGGGCCAGGCGCGGCGGCGCACCGTGCTGATGGACTCACCGCCCGAAGAGGATGCGGGCCCGAAGAAGCCCGGCAAGCCGGACGACCAGCCGCTGCCGCCGAACCTGAGCGATCTGCAGCTGCGCGCGCTCGACCAGCTCGATGCCGCGCGTCAGAGCGGCCTGATCCGCGAGGCCGAGTACCAGAAGAGGCGCCAGCTGATCCTCGAGAATCGGCTCGACGAAGCGGGCTACGGAAAGCTGCCATGACGCACGCGACGCCGGCATGAGCGAGCGCTTCGACTTCCACACCCACACGCGGATCTCCGACGGCAGCCTGTCGCCCGAAGAGCTGGTGCGCGCGGCGGCCGCCAACGAGCTGACGGCCTTCGCGCTCACCGATCACGATACGACCGATGGTATCGACGCGGCGCAGGCCGAGGGCCGCGCGCTCGGCGTCGAGGTGATCGCGGGCATCGAGCTCTCGGTCAGCGAGCGCGAGGGCGCGATCTCGCTGCACATCCTGGGTCTCGGCATCGCGCCCGACGAGCCTGTGCTCCGAGCACGGCTCGCGATCGCCGGCAATGCGCGTCACGCGCGCGCCGCGCGAATGGTCGCGAACCTGCGCGCGGCGGGCGTGCCGCTCGAGCTCACGCGTGTCGAAGCCCTGGCCGAGGGCGCATCGATCGGCCGGCCGCACCTGGCGCGCGCGCTCGTCGAGCTCGGCGTCTGCGCCGACGCGGACGAGGCGTTCGTTCGCTACCTGAGGCGCGGTCGTCCGGGCTACGAGCCGTACGACGCGCTCTCGGCGCGTGAAGCGATCGCGCTCGTTCACGGCGCGGGAGGCGTCGCGGTGCTGGCGCACCCGCCGCTCTCGACCGGCGTCGACGCGCCCGGCGGAATCGAAGCTTTCGTCGAGCGGCTCCTCCCGTTCGGCCTCGACGGCCTCGAGATCTGGCATCCCGGCCACAAGCCCGGACAGATCCGCCGCCTGCGGCGACTGGCGCGCGAGCACGATCTGCTCGAGACGGGCGGGAGCGACTTCCATGGCGAGGAGCGGCCCGGCATACAGATAGGGCGTGGACGTGCGGGTGCGATGCACATCGGCCGCCCAGTCTATGACGCGCTCGAAGCCCGACTGCGTCGGCGGCGCGAATTGACCCTGTCCGAGGCCACGAGTAACTTGGCACACCCCTCATGAGCAGCGATCGCGACAAGGGCGGACAGTCGACGCGAGCCGTCCACGGCGGCGAGCGCGAGGGCCGACCCCGGGTATCCGACTCGATCACGACGCCGATCGTGCAGAGCGCCACGTACTGGTTCCGCGACACCCAGGAGGTGATCGCCTATCAGGAAGGTCGGCACGCGAGCTTCGAGTACGGCCGTTACGGAAACGCCACGGCGCGCGCGCTCGAGGAGAAGCTCTGCGAGCTGGAGTCCGGCGAGGACTGCGTGGTCTCCGCGTCGGGCATGAACTCGGTCACGACGCTGCTGCTGGCGCTCATGCCGCAGAACGGCCACCTGGTCACGACGCACGACTGCTACCGGCGCACGCGTCAATTCATCCAGACGCTCCTGCCGAAGATGGGCATCCGCACCACCGTGGTGGATCCGTCGGACCTGGCCGGGGTCGAGCGCGCGCTCGATGCGGGAGCGAGCCTGTTCTTCTCCGAGTCTCCGACCAACCCCTACCTGCGCGTGGTGGACATTCCGCGCGTCGCCGAGCTGTGTCACCGGCACGGCGCGATCGCGGTGATCGACTCGACCTTCGCGACGTCGGTGAACCAGCAGGCGCTCGGGCTCGGCGCCGACCTGGTGCTTCATTCCGCGACCAAGTACCTCGGCGGTCACAACGACGTGCTCGGCGGCGCGCTCATCGGCCGACGCGACCTGATCAAGACGATCCGCGACCTGCACGGCGTGCTCGGCGGCGTGATCGACCCGCACGCGGCCTACCTGATCCTGCGGGGCGTCAAGACGCTGGCGCTTCGCGTCGAGCGCGCGAATCAGAACGCGCTCGAGATCGCGCGCTTCCTGGAGCAGCACCCGCGCATCGAACGCGTCCACTACCCCGGCCTTCCGAGCCATCGCGATCATGCGGTCGCCGTACGTCAGATGACGGGCTTCGGCGGCGTCGTCAGCTTCGAGGTCCGCGGCACGCTCGAGAGCGCGTCGAAGTTCATCGACGCGCTCCGCATTCCGTACATCGCCCCGAGCCTGGGTGGCGTCGAGTCCCTCGTCGAGCAGCCGACGGTGGTCTCGTACTGGGACAAGACCCCGGCCGAGCGCGCCGCCCTCGGCATCCGCGACAACCTCGTGCGCTACTCGTGCGGCGTCGAGGACGTCGCCGACCTGCTGCGGGACATCGAGCAGGCGCTGTTACGAGTCTGACGGGCTGACGCGCGGGCGGCCGCGCGTCGCCCTCCTTCGCTCGGCTGCGCCTCGCTGCGCGCTCCCCCTGCGGGCTCGCTTGCGGCGAGTCTGACGGGCTGACGCGCGGGCGGCCGCGGCGGGCGCCTACAGGAGCTCGCCGGTTGCGGCACGTTCGAGCGCGAGCAGGCGGCGCTTGGCGTCGAGGCCGCCCGAGAATCCGCCCAGCCGACCTTGTGCCGCGATCACGCGGTGACACGGGATCACGATGGGTACGGGGTTGTTGCCGATGGCGGTGCCCGCGGCGCGCACCGCGCGCGGGCGCTCGGCGCCGGCCGCGACGGCGCTGTAGGTGCGGGTCTCGCCGTACGGGATGGCGGAGATCTCACGCCAGACGGCGAGCTGGAAAGCGGTCCCGCGCAGATCGAGCGGTACGGAGAACTCGCGCCGCCGACCGCGGAAGTACTCGGCGAGCTCCTGTGAGAGTTTGTCGACGAGTGGCAGCCACGGCACGCGCTCCGCGTCCGCGAACGCCGTTCGGAGCCAGCCCGCGAAGCCAGGGCCGCTCGAGCGCGGCAGGCCGAGGCGCGCGACTCCTGCTTCGGTCACGGCGAGACGCAGGTTTCCCAGCGGCGTCTCGACCACGGCGGTCGCGAGCTTCACCCCCATCGACATCGAGCGTAGCACCGAATTCGCGCGCGGGTTCAACGAAATTCTCTGCGTGCGGAACTTGCGCGCAGCGTCGGAAAAAGGGCTGGGGGACAGCTCGCGCTGCCCCCCAGCCTTTTACGTCCAACCTCTGGACCGAGAATGAAGCTTGCTTGCGCTAGCCGCGGCGGCGTGTCGTGCGAGCGGGCTTCTTGCGCGCGGTTGCACCGCGGCGCGTCGCCTTCTTCGCACGAGCCGTCGTCTTCCGTGCCGCCTTCCGGCGACCGGGTGCCGCGCGTCGCGCGGTCTTCTTGCGGCGGCCGGCGCCACCTCGTCTCGCCATCTTCGTGCGGCAGACGTCGCCCTTCTTGTCGATGAAGTAGAGGAATCCGTCCTCTCGCTTCACGCCGGCCTTCGCGACTTTCTCCGGCTTGTTGCGCGCCTGGCGTCCGCCGCCGCGCGCCATCACGACTCGCGAGATGTCGCCTTGCTTGTCGAGATAGTAGAGATAGCCGGATTCACGCTTGATACCGACCGTTGCCACTTTGCTTGCTGCCATCGATCCCCCCACACGTTCCGATTTCGGAACGAACGCAAGGGTATGTAACGAAATCCGAGCTTGTAAAGGCCTGAAGCCCGGAAACTGCACATTTTCTCGACGCTGCCTCGTCGGTGGCGGGCCTACACCAGATGGAGATTCCGTCGGATTCGAGCGTTCGGCTCGTCGGTGGCGGGCTCGAAAGCGCGTCCGGTGATGCGTTCGTACGTCTCGATGTAGCGTCGCGCCGCCTCGCAGCGAACGTCGTCGGGCAGCGTCGGTGGCGTGCCTTCTCCGCGGAATCCCTGCTCGACCAGCCAGCGTCGGACGTACTCCTTGTCGAGGGATTTCGGGTCCTCGCCACGAGAGAACGCATCGGTGTAGCCGTCGGCGTACCAGTACCGCGACGAGTCGGGCGTGTGGATCTCGTCGATCAAGACGATCCGGCCATCGGCATCGAGCCCCATCTCGTACTTGGTGTCGACGAGGATCAGCCCGCGCGTCGAGGCCCAGGCCTGGCCTGCCGCGAAGAGCCGAGCGGCGATCTGCGCCGCCTCGTCGTAATGCGCCGCCGTGATCACGCCGCTCGCGATCAGCTCCTCCCGCGAGGTCAACGCGTCGTGCTCGCCGTGCTCGGCCTTCGTCGTCGGGGTGAGCAGCGGCTCGGGCAGGCGCTGGTGCTTGCGCAGGCCCTCGGGCAGGCGGTGCCCGCAGTACAGCCGCTCTCCGGCCTCGTAGGCGCGCCAGATCGACGTGCTCGAGACGCCGGTCAGATAGCCGCGGTAGACGAACTCGACGGGCAGCGGGCGACACTCGCGCGCGACGGTCACGCACGGGTCGGGCACCGCGATCACGTGGTTGGGCGCGACCGATGCGGTCTTTTCGAACCAGAAGGCGGCGATCTGGTTCAGCACCTGCCCCTTGAACGGGATCGTGCCGACGATCACGTCGAAGCAGCTGATGCGGTCGCTGGCGACGAGCGTCCGCCGGTCGTCGGCGACGTAGCAGTCTCGAACCTTGCCCACGATGCGGCGGCCAAGCCCGGTGAAGTCGGTGTTCTCGAGCGTCCGCCGGCATTGGTCGCGAAGCACGATCGGATCGATGCCCATGGCCTTCATCCTCCCAGCGCGCCGAAGCGCCGCTCGACGGCGTCGAGCACGAGGCTCTCGAGCACGACACCGTCGAGCCGGTTGATCTCCTGGATTCCCGTCGGGCTGGTCACGTTGACCTCGGTCAGGTACCGCCCGATCACGTCGATTCCCGCGAAGACGATCCCGTACTCCCGCAGCGACGGCCCGATCCGCGCGCAGATCTCGCGGTCGCGATCGGTGATGGGAGCCTTCACGGCCGTTCCACCGACGTGGAAGTTCGCACGCGTCTCCCAGTGCTGCGGGCGGCGCAGGACTGCGCCGACCGGCTCGCCCTCGACGACGATGATGCGCTTGTCGCCGTCGCGAACCTCCGGGATGTAGCGCTGCGCGATCTGGTACGTGGTTCCGTGTCGCGTGCCGAGCTCGAGGATCGCCGTGACGTTGCGGTCCTCGGGTGTCAGGTGGAAGACACCTTCGCCACCGCAGCCGTCGAGCGGCTTGATCACCATCTCGCCGCCGAGCTTGCTGCGGAATTCGAGCAGCTCCGGAATGCTTCGGCTGACCAGGCTCTCGGGACAGAGCTCGGGGAAGCGCAGGATGAAGAGCTTCTCCGTTACCTCGCGCAGACCGCTCGGCGCGTTCACGACCAACGTCGTCTTCGGGACGAGGTCGAGCAGATGCGTCACGAAGAAGTAGTTCAGGTCGTACGGCGGGTCCTTCCGCATCCAGACCACGTCGAACTCGCCGAGCTCGCCGGCGCCGGCCTGCCCGAGCTCGAACCAGTCGCGGCCGTCCTTCACCCGCGTCTCGAGCCAGCGGGCCTGCGCGCGGCCACCGGCGCCCACGGACAGGTCGGCCACGCCGCAGGTCGCGACGTGGTGTCGCCGGCGCGCGGCCTCGCGCATGAACACCACGCTCGTATCCGCGTCGGGATTCAAACCGAGCACGGGATCGACGATAAAGAGGTGCCGCATGCGGCCGATGCTAGGGTCGCCCGTCGCGCACTGTCAAAGGCTCGAGCCCTGCGGTAGGCTCCGCCGCGCTCGGCAAGGCCCGCCTCTACGACTCGAGGAAAGCGCTTGAGACGCCTCGCAAAGCTCGCTCTGGCTCTTGGCGTTCTCGCCGTGCTCGCGCTCGCCGTCGGCGCCGGGCTCTTCTGGGCCTTCATCCTGAAGGACCTGCCCGAGATCAAGAGCCTGCGCGACTACCGGCCCAACCTGATCACGCGCGTGCTCGACGTCGACGGCA
>CAZMKX010000224.1:0-6445 GCA_964566375.1 uncultured Myxococcales bacterium | reverse complement strand
CGTCGCCGGTGACGGCACGACCACGGCCACGGTGCTCGCCCAGGCGATCTTCCGCGAGGGTCTGAAGATGGTCGCCGCGGGCCACAGCCCGATCGAGCTCAAGCGGGGCATCGACACCGCGGTCGAAGCGATCGTCGGAGAGCTCGCGAAGCTGTCGAAGCCCACGCGCGACCGCTCCGAGATCGCGCAGGTCGGCACGATCAGCGCGAACAACGACGCGGAGATCGGCAACATCCTGGCCGACGCGATGGGCAAGGTCGGCAAGGAAGGCGTGATCACCGTCGAGGAGAACAAGGGCCTCGACACGATCCTCGACGTCGTCGAAGGCATGCAGTTCGATCGCGGCTACCTGTCGCCATACTTCGTCACCGATCCCGAGCGCATGGAAGTCGCGCTCGAGAACCCGCTCATCCTCGTCAACGAGAAGAAGATCTCGAGCATGAAGGACCTGCTGCCGCTGCTCGAGCAGGTGGCGCGCGCGGGCAAGCCGCTCCTGATCATCGCCGAGGACATCGAGGGCGAAGCGCTCGCGACGCTGGTCGTGAACAAGATCCGCGGCACGCTCTCCGTCGCCGCCGTGAAGGCGCCCGGCTTCGGCGACCGCCGCAAGTCGATGCTCGAGGACATGGCGATCATGACCGGCGGGCAGGTGATCGCGGAGGAGCTCGGCATCAAGCTCGAGAACGTGACGCTGAACGACCTGGGCAAGGCCGGACGCGTGGTGATCGACAAGGACAACTCGACGATCATCTCGGGCGCGGGCAAGAAGAAGGACATCGAGGCGCGCTGCAACGAGATCCGCAAGCAGATCGACGACACCAAGTCCGACTACGATCGCGAGAAGCTCCAGGAGCGCCTGGCCAAGCTCGCGGGCGGCGTCGCGGTGGTGAAGGTCGGCGCGGCGACCGAGAGCGAGATGAAGGAGAAGAAGGCCCGCGTCGAGGACGCGCTGCACGCCACGCGCGCGGCCGTCGAAGAGGGCATCGTGCCCGGCGGCGGCGTCGCGCTGATCCGCGCCAAGAAGGTGCTCGAGGGCCTGAAGGGTGCGAACGCGGAGCAGCAGGCGGGCATCGACATCATCCGCCGCGCGGTCGAAGAGCCGCTTCGGATGATTGCGCAGAACGCCGGCCACGAGGCCTCCGTCGTCGTGGACAAGGTCGCCAACGGCAAGGGAGCCTTTGGCTTCAACGCCGCGACCGAGACCTACGGCGACATGGTCAAGGACGGCGTGATCGACCCGACCAAGGTCGTGCGCACGGCGCTCCAGAACGCGGCGAGCGTCTCGGGGCTGCTCCTGACCACGCACGCCATGATCGCCGACAAGCCGAAGGACGAGACCCCGGCTTCGGGCGGCGGACACGCGGGACACGCGCACTGATCCGACGGTGAGCTGATGCCTTCAGCCTCCCGGGGGCGCCGCCGATGGCGCTCCCGGGAGGCAAAGGCGCCTTGTCCACGAGCGAACGACACGCGGAGTTCCTCGCGCAGCGCTTGCGCGCATTCGGGCTCACCGTCTCGCTCGCGCGCGGAGCGACCTCGGCCGAGGGCGCACTGTCGCTGGGCGCGACGCCCTTCGAAACGCTCGGCCAGCCGCTCGTCGTCGAGCGGGCCCGTTTCTATACGCTCGGCCACAACCGGCTGAAGTTCTTCGAGCCGCCGATCTTCTTCGATCTTCCCGCGCTCGACGTCACGCGCTGCGAATCGGCGCACGACATCGAGTCCGGCCTGCGCCGCTCCTGGGCCACCGTGCTGCGCGATCTCGCCGAGGCGCTCTCCTGGCTCGAGCGTCTGCGCGCGCCGGTGCAGCTCGTCGCGCACGGAGCGCGGCTGCGCTTCGTCGACGAGTCCGCCGGATCGATCGAGATCCGCTCGCCGCGCGAGGTGCTCCTGCCCAGCAGCGGTCCACTCTCGGCGCGCTCGCTCACGAATCCCGGTGAGCGACGCTATCGGCCCCTCGCGAGCCTGGAGAGCGCGAACGAGCTCGCGCTCGCGATCGCCTCCGCCGTGCGCGAGAGGGCGGCCCGGAGCGCGCTGGTTCCTCCGCCGTCCGCGCCGGACGACCTGCGCCCGATCACGGGCAAGCGCACGCGGCGCGCGCTCGCGGTGACCGCGTCACCCGATCTTCTCGCCGAGCTTGCGACCCAGCTCTCGGCGAACGGGGTCGAGCTCGACATCCATCGCGACGCCACGCGCGCGCTGTCGGCGTTCCGGGAGCAGAGCTACGAGCTGGTCTTCGTCGACGTGCATCTCGGTCGCGAGGACGGCTTCGAGCTCGCGATGCGACTGCGCGAGCTGCCCGGCGTCGAGCAGCTCCCGATCGCCGTGCTCGACGACCGCGAGAGCAACGCAAACCGCTCCGCCGCGCGCGACGCCGGCGCGGTGCTCTACGCCGTGAAGCCGCCGCGCTGGGACGAGCTCGGCGCGACCATCCTGGATCTGCTCGACCACGCGGCGTATCGCCGCTACCAGCGCTACGCCGCGCGCCTCGCCGTGCGGACTGCCGCCAGCGCTGGGAACTGGGACGAGCTCACGGAGCTCGTCGCACGCGGCGGGATCTGTCTGCGCACCCGCCGGGACATCCTGCCGGGTGCCGTCGAGCGCTATCGGATCCACCTGCCCGCGCCGTTCGCGCCCGTGGACGTCGAGGGCGACGTGATGTCGCGCGCGACGCTCCCCGGCTACGCAAGCGTGCTGGCGGGTATCCGCTTCCGACGCTTCCTCGACGGCGGCGAGGCGCGCTGGATCCGCGTGATCGAGGCGCTCGCCGAACGAGCTGGACGCGAGCCGTCCGACCGGGCCTAGCCGACGACCTGGCGGGCCTTCTTGATGTCCTCGTCCATGATCGTCTTGCGCTTCTCGCGCTGAGCCGACCCGGCCGCTTCCTGAGCCAGGCGCGCGATGTACTCCTCGGCGGCGGCAACCGCCAGCTCGACCGCGGGACCCGACGTCCTCAGCTCACTACCGTGCTTCACGAGCAGCCGCTTGACCGCAGCCGCGGGAATTTCCGCCATGTGCTCATCGCCCCCGGAACCGTTCGTGGTTCGCGTCCTAGGATTCCCAGCCCGGGCGCCGCCGTCAACCGCCCGCGCGCTTCTCGAGCCGGAGCAGGAACGCGACCGCGTGCCTCGAAACGGCCTCGCGCTCGCGATCGACCGGCAGGACGTGGGCCGAGTCCTCGAGCCAATGCAGCTCGCGATCGCCCGGCGGGAGCCGTGAGAGGATGCGCTCGGCGTTTCGCGGCGGCACCGTCGGATCGCGCCGGCTGAAGATCAGCTGCACGGGGGCGTGAATCGACGGCAACGCGCTGTCGACCTCGCGCGCGAGCTTGAGCAGCTGATTCACCGCGCGCAGCGGCATGCGGTCGTAGCCGGGGTGGATCGCACGCGCCGCGTCGTCCAGGATCGCCGGCGTCTTGGGCAGCGACGGCACCACGGGCCAGAGCCACGGTACCGCCGCGTGGACCAGCCGGCCCAGGTCGAGCGGTGCGGCCAGTACGACCGCGCCCGCGAGCGCGCGGCGCTGGGCGAGCGCGAGCGCGAGCACACCGCCGAGCGAGAGCCCGAGCACGTACACGCGCGCGTGTTGGCGCGCGAGCGCGTCGTGCGCAGCGACGACCGCGTCGATCCACGCCTCGCGGGGGGTCCGCGCGAGCTCCGCGTGCGTCGTGCCGTGACCGGGGAGCAGCACGCCCTCGCAGTGGAAGCCGGCACGGGCGAGCGCCTCGGCCGGCGGACGCACCTCGTAGGGCGTGCCCGTCAGGCCGTGCACGCAGAGCACCGCCGGCGCCTCGCCGCCTCGCGCGTCACCGAGGCGGAAAGCGCTGCCGTCGGCCTTCACGCGCCCTCCCTCGCCGCCGCGAGCTCCGCCGCGCGCGTCACCGTCGCGATCGACACGCGGTGGCGGCGCGCAGCGCGCGCGCACGACTCGTACTCCGGCTTGGCGCTCGAGCCGTTCGCGAAGGCGCCCGAGACCTTCACGCGGATCGCGCCGTACGGGGTCGATACCGAGCGCGCGCTCCGCGCGCGCAGGAGCCGCGGCACGACCTGCACGCGCACGCCGAGCGCACTCGAGTCGCTGAGGACGCGGCGCGCCAGGCGATCCGCGTCGCCCGGCCGCGCCAGCACCCGCAGCAGCTGCCCCGGCCGACCCTTCTTCATCAGGATCGGCACCAGCGCGACGTCCAGCGCGCCGTCTTCGAGCAGGCGTTCCATCAGGAAAGGCATGTGCTCCGGATTCATGTCGTCCAGGTTCGTCTCGAGCAGCGCGACGCGATCGCGGCCGAGTCCCGGCTCGAGCTCGCCGAGCACCGCGCGCAGGACGTTCGGCAGCGGACCCTTGCGATCGCTTCCCGCTCCAAAGCCCTGCGCGAGCGGGCGCAGCGCGGGAAGGCCGCCGAACTCGTCCGCGAGCGCCACCAGGAGTGCGGCACCGGTCGGTGTCACCGTCTCCCACGCGACGTCGTAGGGGACGGTCGGCACGCCGCGCAGGAGCTCGAGCGTCGCCGGCGCGGGAAGCGGGATCGGTCCGTGCGCGGTCTCGACGCTCCCGCGCCCGAGCGGAAGCGGCGAGCAGGTGATGCGCGAAACGCCGAGCGACTCCACCGCCGCGCAAACGCCGACGACGTCACCGAGCGCGTCGATCGCGCCGACCTCGTGGAAATGTACGCGGTCGATCGGAACGCCGTGGATCCGGCCCTCGGCGCGCGCAAGCCGCTCGAAGACGTCCAGGCTGCGTTCGCGGACGCGCCGCCCGAGCTTCGCCCGGCGCAGCAACGCGCGCACGGTTCGGAACGTGCGGCCGTGCGCATGACCGTGGCCATGCCCGTGGTCGTGTCCGTGGGCGTCCTCGTCGCCGCGGAACTCCACCCAGCGCGACGAGATCGCGCCGCGCTCCACGCGCGCGATCCGCATGCGGATCGGCCCGACCCCGAGCCCCGAGAGCGCCGCGCGCACCGCCGTTGCCGGGGCGCCGACCTCGAGCAGCGCACCGAGCAGCATGTTTCCCGACGCTCCCGAGAAACAGTCGAAGTGGAGGACGCGCGCGCCCCCGCCTGCGCGCTCAGGCGCGGTTGATGAGCGACGCGACGTAGGCGGCTCCGAAGCCATTGTCGATGTTCACCACCGTGACGTTCGCGGCGCACGAGTTCAGCATCGCGAGCAGGGCCGCGACCCCGCCGAAGGACGCACCGTAGCCGACGCTGGTCGGCACCGCGATCACCGGCACCGCGACCAGCCCGCCGACGACCGAGGCGAGAGCGCCCTCCATGCCCGCGACGGCGATCACGACCGAGGCGCTGCGAATCGCGGCGAGCGAGGCGAGGAGCCGGTGCAGGCCCGCCACGCCCGAGTCGTAGATGCGCTCCACCTTGTTGCCGAAGAGCTCGGCGACCAGCGCCGCCTCTTCGGCGACCGGTCCGTCGGCCGTCCCCGCCGAGACCACCGCGATGGTTCCGCGCCCGCGGTTCACGGCCGGTGCCTGGCGCAGGATTCCGAGCCGCGCGCTCGGCTCGTAGGTCAGCTCGGGAACGCTCGCTCGAAGCGCCGCGGCCTGCTCCGGCGTGACACGCGTGACGAGCACGTCGCCGCCCGTTTCGCGCAGCGTCGCCACGATCCTGGTGATCTGATCCGGGGTCTTGCCCGAAGCCAGAACGACCTCGGGAAAGCCGTTGCGCAGCGCGCGGTGCGTGTCGACGCGCGCATCCCCCAGCGACCGGAACGGCAGCTGCGCCAGTGTCTCGACCAGCTCGTCGCGGGCGAGCTCGCCGCGCGAGAAGCGCTCGAGCAGTGCGTTCAGGTGGTCGCGGTCCATCCCGCGCGAATTCTAGTCGATCGGCGCCGCCGAGGGCACGAGCACGAAGCGAAGCCGGAGCGGTCCGGCGCGCTCGACCATCTCGACCTCGAAGACCGAGCGCGAGCGCGCGACGACGCTCTCGAGCTCGGGCATCGCCAGAACGCCCTGACGCGCATGGCCGGCGCGCGGTACGGACGGAAGCACGCGCTCGCCCACGATCTCGGCGAGCGCGTTGGCCGCCGACGAGACCGCGATGTTGCCGACCTCGGCGAGCACCGACAGCGTCGAGACCTCGGAGGTCTCGTCCGCGCGTTTGCCGGCGACGCGCGCGAGCACCTCGTCGACGGCGGTCGCGGACAGGAGAAGCGCCGCCTGCGCAGGCAGCGCCCCGTCGATCTCCGCGAAAACCGCGGCGACGCAGTCCTCCCGCGCGAACAAGGAGTTGAGTGGCCGGCCGGGCGCGAGCCTGTGCACGACGGGCGGCTCGATCAAGAGCGTCGCGTCGAGCAGCGTCGCGAGCACGCTCGCGGCGTTGCCCGCACAGATGTTCGCGATCTCGGCCAGGCGATCGGCTTGCGCGCTCACGGGAAGCTCTCCACCAGCGAGCCGATCTCGAGCAGGAAGACGGGAGCTCCATCGCGCAGGATCGCGACAC
>CAZMKX010000223.1:0-6446 GCA_964566375.1 uncultured Myxococcales bacterium | reverse complement strand
TTCTGCTCTACTTCGCCAAGCCGAGCCTGCGCACGTTCGTGACGTTCGAGGTCGGTGTCGTCGAGCTCGGCGGCTTCCCGGTCTACCTGCCGCCCGGACAGGTCCAGATCGGCGAGCGCGAGCCGCCCGAGGACGTGGCGCGCAACCTGTCGCGCTGGTGTCACGCGATCGTGGCGCGAACCTACGGGCACGACGTGATCGAGATGCTCGCGAGGCACGCGACCGTGCCGGTAGTGAACGCGCTCACCGATCTCTTGCACCCGTGTCAGGCGATGGCGGACGCGCTCACGATCGGCGAGCACGGCGACCTGAAGCGTGACGAGGTCTGCTACATCGGCGACGGCAACAACATGTGCCACTCGCTGCTGAACCTGGCGGGCTGCCTGGGCATGCGGATGGTGGTGTGCACGCCTCCCGACTACGCCCCGGACGCGGCCATCGCCGCGCGCGCGAGTCAGCTCGCCACCCGCCATGGCGGGCAGATCCGCTTCGTCGCGAGCCCGCACGAGGCCGTGAAGTCCGCGCGCTTCATCTACACGGACGTGTGGGCCAGCATGGGACAAGAGGCGGAGGCGGACGCCCGGCGCGCCGTCTTCCGCCCGTACCAGGTCAACGCCGAGCTGTTCGCGGCCGCACCCGCCGGCGCGCTGCTCTTGCACTGCCTGCCCGCGCACCGCGGCGACGAGATCACCGCCGACGTCTTCGAGTCGGACCGCTCGATCGTCTTCGACCAGGCCGAGAACCGGCTGCACGCGCAGAAGGCGATCCTCGAGCTCCTGATCTCCGGCTGAGCACGACAGGCGCGCCACTCGCGCCTGCACCCGTCCGACGCCCTCAACTTCGGTGCGAGCCTCCCCGATGGGTTCGGTGAAGGTTTGCGCGTGGGACATGCGCATCGGAGTGGAGAGGGGATGAGCTCGAGCCACGAGCGCGACGCGGCTTCGCCGGAGGCTTCGCGGACGAGCGTCCGCGTCGACCTGCCGGAAGCGTTCCAGCGCGAGATCCGGGATCTCGCGCGCGCGCTGCCGACGCTCGACTACTTCGCGGTGCTCGGCATCGCGCGCGGCGCAGCGCCGGACGAGGTGCGCGACGCGTTCTTCGAGCGCTCGAAGAAGTTCCACCCGGATCGCTACTTCAAGAAGGAGCTCGGTCCTTACGGCGGGCTCCTGACCGAGATCTACAAGCGCGTCGTCGCCGCGCACGACGTTCTGCGCGACGCGAAGCTCCGCTCGAGCTACGAGAAATCGCTCTCGGATCCGGCTGCGACCCCGCGACCCACTTCGTTCGCCCAGCCGTCGCGGCCGGCTGCGAAGCCGTCGGCGGCCGCGCCGGTCGGCCGCGGCTCGTCGCTGCGCAACCGCCTGGGTCTTCAGTCGCCCGGGCTGGTGCTGAACTCCCTGCAGAACCAGCTCGAACAGAGTCGCGGGCGTGCGCGCAAGCACTTCGAGTCGGCGCTGCAGCAGAAGGCCAAGGGCGACTGGGCGCGCGCCGCGCAGCTCGTCGAGCTCGCGCTCGCCTTCGATCCGCGCGAGAAGAAGTACCACGACGAGCTCGCGGAGATCCTGCCGCGCGCGAACGCCGATCGCGCGTCCGACGTCCGGCGCAAGGCGGAGCTCCTTCTGATCGGCGATCGCGCCGGTGCGGCAGAGCTGCTCGAGGAGGCCGCGCAGCTCTGCCCGACCGACGCGGAGCTCGCGCACAAGCTATCGAACCTGCTCTTCGAGATGGGTGGCGACCTCGCCAAGGCGGCGCTCTACGGCGAGCGCGCCGTCTCGCTCGACGAGGACGAGAAGCGCTACCGCAAGTCGCTCGCCGCGATCTATCGCCGCTCCGGGCAACCTCAAAAGGCCCGCAAGCACCTTCAGTGCGCCTGGGAGCTCGATCCACTGGACAAGGAGATCCGCCTGGCCTTGCAGACACTCTAGAGTGTCGGGCGGTTCGAGGGAAAGACGATGAGTCGAGTGATCGGAATCGATCTGGGAACGACGAACTCGTGCGTGGCCATCCTGGAGGAGGGCCAGCCGGTCGTGATTCCCAACACCGGCGGCTACAAGACGACGCCGTCGATCTTCGCGGTGACCGAGGAGGGCAAGCGCCTCGTCGGCCACCTGGCGAAGCGCCAGGCCGTCACCAACGCGAAGAACACCGTCTACGCCGCCAAGCGGCTGATCGGGCGTTCGTTCGACTCGCCCGAGGTCGCGAGCTTCAAGGAGCTCCTGCCCTACGAGCTCGCGCAGGGTCCGAACAACGACGTGCGCGTGAAGGTGGCGGGACGCGTGTACACGATCCCCGAGATCTCCGGGATCGTGCTGCGCGAGATGAAGCGCGTCGCCGAGGAGTATCTCGGCGACACGGTCCAGCAGGCCGTGATCACGGTCCCCGCGTACTTCAACGACGCCCAGCGCCAGACCACGCGCGACGCGGGGCGCATCGCCGGTCTCGAGCTCCTGCGCATCATCAACGAGCCCACCGCAGCGGCGCTGGCCTACGGTTTCGGCCGCGACAAGACCGAGACCGTGGCCGTCTACGATCTCGGCGGCGGTACGTTCGACATCTCGATCCTGCAGATGGGCAAGGGCGTGATCGAGGTGCTCGCGACCAGCGGCGACACGCAGCTGGGGGGCGAGGACTTCGACCGCCGCATCGTCCAGCACCTGCTCGCGACGTTCCAGGAGAAGGAAGGCCTGGACCTGCGCGGCGACACGATGGCGCTGCAGCGGCTCAAGGACGCGGCGGAGAAGGCGAAGTGCGACCTCTCGCAGGTCGCGTCCACCGAGATCAACCTGCCGTTCATCGCCGCGGACGCGGAGGAGAACGCGCTGCACATGAGCGTGCTGCTCACGCGCGAGAAGCTCGAGGAGCTCACCGGCGAGCTCGTCGAGCGCACGCGAGGAATCGTCCAGCGCGCGTTCGACGACGCCAAGCTCACGGTCGAGCAGATCGACCAGGTTCTGCTCGTCGGTGGACAGACGCGCATGCCCTTCGTGCAGAAGTTCGTCGCGCAGCTCTTCGGGAAGACGCCGCACAAGGGTGTGAACCCCGACGAGGTCGTGGCCGTCGGCGCGGCAATCCAGGCGGCGATGCTCTCCGAGGAGAAGGAAGGCCCGCTGCTCGTCGACGTCACGCCGCTCTCGCTCGGCATCGCCACCTTCGGCGGTCACTTCGCCCGGCTGATCGAACGCAACACCACCGTGCCCACCTCGCGCCAGGAGATCTTCACCACCACGCGCGACAACCAGACGGCCGTGAAGATCCGCGTGCTCCAGGGCGAGAGCGAGCGCGCGGACGAGAACGACCTGCTCGGGGAGTTCGTGCTCGCGGGAATCCCGCCCGGACCGAAGGGGGGACCGGAGATCGAGGTCACGTTCGACATCGACGCGAACGGCATCGTCTCGGTCTCGGCGCGCGACCTCGCTACCGGACGCGCGCAGTCGATCCAGGTCAACCCGCGCGGCACGCTCTCGCCCGAGGAGATCGAGCGCCTGGCGGGCATGTACAGTCAGAGCGACGAGGTCGCCGTCAAAGGCTGAGCGTGGACGACACCAGACACGCAGAAGTGACACGATTGCTCAAGCGGGGCCTCAACCACTACGGGTTGGGCGACCTCGAGGCCGCGATTGCGTGCTGGGAGCAGGCGCGGGCGCTCGACCCCGAGAACCAGGCCGTCCACGACTACCTCGAGACCGCGTACGAGGAGAACGGCGGGGCGCGCAAGAAGGCCGCAGCGCCGGCGCCCGCGCCCACTGCCGCGCGCGGAGCCGCACCGAAGCCGGCGGGTGCCGCGCCGAAGCCGTCGGTCGCGCGGCCGATGACGGACGACGACGACACGCCGAAGTCCGGACCGATCATCGAGTTCCAGGCCGACGACGACGACCCCGACACGCAGATCCAGATCGCCCTGCAAGCCTACAAGGAAGGGCGTTACGACGAGGCCTGGCGCGAGCTGAAAGCGGTCGCGAAATCCCAGCCGGAGCGACTCGACGTGCAAGGCTACCTGCAGCTCGTGCGCACCGAGCGCGCGCAGACGTGGGCGAAGGAGATCGGCGACCAGGGGCGCGTGCTCCGGCTCAGGATCACCACCGCGCAGATCATGAAGCTGAAGCTGCAGCCGGACGAGGGCTTCATGCTCTCGCAGATCGACGGCCGCATGACGATCGGCGACCTGATCAGCGTCTCGACGTCCGATCGCGTTCGCACGCTCGAGGTGATCGCGAAGCTGATCCGCGAGCAGATCGTCGAGTGAGCCGCGAAGCCGGCCGCGGCGGCTACGCCGGCGGCCGGGTCACGAAGCGGAGCAGGTGCGGCAGAAAGCGCGGCATCGGGTCCGCGCCCGGTGCGATGCGGTCCGCCAGGTTGTAGACGTGTGCGAGCGTCCGCGCCCAGAGCAGGAGCTCGCGCGGGATCCGAAAGGCGCCGCTCTCGCGAACGAGCCGCTTGCCGAGCGACTTCAGCGACTGGATTCCGGCCGCGTCCGCCCGGAGCGCGCCGGCCGCGCCCGCGTCGAGCGCGGAAGCGAGCGCCGCGCGCGCCTGCGCCTCGCGCCCGGGGACGACCGCCTGCAGCCGCACGAGCCCGGCGAGCAGGCCGTCGACATCGCGCTTGAGCAGCGCTTGAAGACCGACACGCAGCTCCTCGCGAACGGACGGCGACAGCCGCTCGGCCAGGCCGAAGTCCAGGAACAGGACGCGCGGCGCGGCACCGGGCTCGTCCACCACGTAGAGGTTCCCCGCGTGCGGATCGGCGTGAAACAGGCCGTTCCCGAAGACCTGCCGGCCGTAGGCGTCGGCGACGATGGCGAGCACGGCTTCCGGCGCGATTCCCCGCGCGTCCAGCGCCGGCCGGTCGTCCACGCGGGTCCGTGGCACGTAGTCGAGCGTGAGCACGCTTCGCGCCGTGGCCTCCCAGTGGACGCGCGGCACCACGACGCGCGGATCGCTCGAGAGATCGCGCGCGATCTCCTCCGCCGTGCGGCCCTCGAGCTCGAAGTCGATCTCGCGAAGCAGCGCGTGCCCGAGCTCGTCGAGCAGCGCATCGCGGTCGCTCCTGCCGAGCCAGGGTCGGAGGACCCACGCCGCACGGCGCAAGCTCCGGATGTCGCGCGCGATCCGCTCCGGTGTCAGCTCCGGATGGCGGACCTTCACCGCGACGATCGCGCCGCCGCGAAGTCGCGCGCGGTGAACCTGCGCGATCGACGCGGTCCCGATCGGCGACGGGTCGATCCAGGCGAATCGCTCGCTCGAGCCGAGTGCGCGCGCAATCTCCTCGCGAACCGCGGCGAAGGGCACCGGCGGCGCGGCGTCGTCGAGCGCATCGAGCGGAGCACGAAACTCGTCCGATAGCTCGTCGACGCGGGTGGCCAGGTAGTGTCCCAGCTTGGTGTAGATCCCGCGCAGGGAGCCCAGGGCTCCGGCGAGCCGCGCGCCGGCGGCGGCATCGCGCTCGCCGCGGCTCCGTGCGCGTCCGAACGGACCGTAGTCCGCGGCCGCCACGAGCACCGCCGCGCCGGCGAGTGTTCGCAGCGGCGAGGCCGTCGTTCGCGCCGCATCGGAGCTTGCCGTCATGCGGCGCATTCTAGACGCGACGCATCATTGCGTCTTCGCTTTCGCCGCGAAACTGCACACGAACTGCGCATTGGGATACGGAAACGCCCCCGATGCTTGACACCGGGTTCGCCCCCGTAATAGAACCGGCAACCGGTCGGCGTGTACGAAAACCTCTCGACGAGAGGCGGTTGCCACGACGCGCTTGCCGGAGATCGCCGGTCTTGCGGTTCTGGCATGCGACGCGCGAAGCGCCGCATGTCCGATGGGGAGGGACATTGAGCAGGTTTCACGCCTCGCGCGCGTCGCGCGCCTTGGTCTGTCTTTGCGCGATTGCATTGGCCACGAGCGGCTGCAATCAGGAAACCTACGAAGAGAAGTACGCCGAGGGTGAGATCGACCTTCCGGACGACCTCTACGCGGTTTCGGCGATCGGCTCGGATCACGTCTGGGCCGCGGGATACTTCGGCGCGATCTATCGCACGACCGACGCGGGGAAGAACTGGCGAAAGCTCAATGGCCTGACGGATCAGTCGATCTACGACATCTCGTTCGCCGACGAGAAGAACGGCTGGGCGGTGGGTCGCCGCGGTTTCGTGATCCACACGACGGACGGCGGTGACAACTGGGAGCTGCAGAGCATCCCGCGCAAGCCCGCGCAGCACCTCTTCTCGGTCAAGGCGATCAACCCCACCACGGCCTGGGCCGTGGGCGACTGGGGCGGGCGCTACTACACGAACGACGGCGGGAAGACCTGGCAGGACCGCTCTTTCCTGCTGACGCAGGACCACCCGAGCTTCAAGTATCTGAGCGACGAGGAGATGGACGCCTTCGAGCGCGGCGAGAAGATCTACGACGACATCTTCCTGAACGACGTGAACTTCGTCGACGACAAGCACGGCTGGA
>CAZMKX010000222.1:5332-6450 GCA_964566375.1 uncultured Myxococcales bacterium | reverse complement strand
CCGCGCGGCAGTCCGAGCACGCGCTCCGACAGGATGTTGCGCTGAACCTCGCTCGATCCGCCGTAGATCGTGTACGCGCGGGACCAGAGCTCGCGCCACTGCCAGATGCCGTCGTCGACGCCCCGCGGCCCGTCGAGCCAGAGCTGTCCGTACGGCCCCTGCACGTCCGTGGCGAGCTTCATCAGGCGCTGCTCGAACTCGGACTGCTGCAGCTTGAAGCGGCTGCTCTCGGCGCCGGGCTGTCGCCCGTCCTTCAGGTCGGCGAGCGCCTTCAGCACGCCCTGCTTCAACGCCTCGAACTCGACCCGAAGCTGCGCCCAGCGCTGACGGAAGCGCGCGTCGTCGCTGAGGCGCCCCGCCCCGCGCCGCACCGAGCGCGCGCGCGCCGCGATCTCGGCGAGCTGGTCGCCGTAGCGGACGACCGAGATGTCCGCGCCGCGCTCGTGGCGAAGCACCTGGTTCGCGATCGTCCAGCCCTGCGTCGGCGCGCCGACCATGTTCGAAGCGGGCACTCGCACGTTGCTGAAGAACACCTCGCAGAAATCGCGTCCGGTCGTGGCGTTCGCAATCGGGCGGACCTCGATGCCCGCCGTCTTCATGTCGATCAACAGGAAGCCGATGCCCTCCTGCTTCTTGACCGCGGGATCGGTGCGCACCAGGCAGAAGATCCAGTCGCCGTGCATGCCGTTCGTGGTCCAGATCTTCTGGCCGTTCACGATCCACGCATCGCCGTCGCGCTCGGCGCGCGTCGAGAGCCCCGCGAGATCCGAGCCTGCGCCGGGCTCCGAATAGCCCTGCACCCAGATCTCCTCGGCCGAGAGGATCTTCTCGAGGTGCCGGCGCTTCTGCGCCTCGGTGCCGAACTCGAGCAGCGCCGGCGCGCACAGCGTGATGCCGATGATGTTCGCGACCGGCGGCGCCTTCGCGCGCTGGAACTCCTCGGCGCGCACGAGCTCGTAGTCGAGCGCGAGCCCCTGTCCACCGTACTCGCGCGGCCAGCGCAGCCCCATGTAGCCCGCGCGGAACAGCTCGCCCTGCCAGGCGCGCAGATCCGCGAAACGGCTCTCGGCGACCTCGAACGGTGTCGCCCAGCGCTCCGCCCGCCACCAGGCGGGGAT
>CAZMKX010000222.1:0-5232 GCA_964566375.1 uncultured Myxococcales bacterium | reverse complement strand
TCGAGGTACTCGTTGATCACCTCGGACTCGACGATCACCTGGCCGTCGACCTCGAGCGCCGGGATCTTGCCGAGCGGGCTGATCTTCTTGTACTCGGGCGAGCCCAGGCCGCCCGGCGGGGCGACGATCTCGGGCGTGAGGTTCTTGGCGTACAGCGCGATGCGCACGCGGCCGGTGTACGGCGAGAGGTTGGCGTTGTAGAGCTTCACGATCGCATCTCCTGGGAGTCGTCCGCGCGGGCATGCGCGGCGCGCCGGATCGTACACGACCGGTGGCGCGGATGGCGGTCGAGGCGACGCGTGTCCGGGGGCTCGCGCACGACCGGAGCGATCGCCTCAATCCCCGGGAATCCGCGTCCGATCCGCCGGGAAATGCGCACTCCCTCGTCTTGCGCGCGAAGCGGGATCCTCGCCTTCGCCGTCGCACTCGCCACCGCGTCGCTCGCGCCGCCGCCGAACGCGCGCGCGCAGACCGGCGACGGCGCCGGGGCGGACGCACCCGCGCCCCAGACGTCCGTCGCGCCGGCCACGCTGCCCGTCGAGCTCGAGCAGACGCGCGAGGCGCTGGCGCAGAACGTGCGCATGCGGCTCCGCGAGGCCGGTGTCGCGGTCCGCGCGGAGCGCGCGCTGCGCGCACGGCTCGCCGCGCTTCCCGCGACGCCCGCGCCGTCGAGCTGCGCGCTCGTCGTTGCCGCATCGGCCGACGGCCCGGGCCCGGTGGTGCTGGCCGACCTGCGCCGGACCGAGCGCGGCATCGACGTCGCGCTGCGCGTGTACGCGCCGGGCGGCTGCGTGCTGACGAGCGCGGCGCGATCCGCGGGGAGCGCGGAGCGCCTCGGGCCGGCGCTCGACGCCGCGGTCGCGCGAATCCTGCCCGCTCTCGGCGGCTCCGCGGAGCTGCTCTCACCGGCTTCGCTCTCGATCGACCAGCTCGCCGCCGAAAGCCGCGCGCTCGCGGCGTTGGAGAAGCGCGAGCTCGCGCTCGCCTGGCGCGCGCTCGAAGGCGTCGACTCCGCGCTCGCGCGGTCGCTGCGGACCCGTATCGACGTGCTCGCCGCCGAGCGCGAGACGCCGCCCGCCGAGCGCGTGCGCCTGGCGCTGGCGCGCAGCCAGGAAGCTCCGAACGACCCGGCCGCGCGCCAGACCCTGATGGACGCCGCGCGCGCGATCGAGGGCGAGCCGACTCCGGCGCGGGTGCTGCTCGCGGCCGGCGAGCTGCGTCTCTCGCGCAGCGAGACCGAAGACGCGCGTCTCTACCTCGAGCGCGCGATCGCGCTCGAGCCCCGCAACGCCGAGGCGCACCTCGCGCACGGTCGCGCACTCGCGCTGCTCGGGAATGACGGCGAGGCACGCCAGAGCTTCGAGCGCGCAGCCTCGCTCGACCTTCAGTCCAGCCGCGCGCTCGAGGAGCTCGCCCAGCTCGAGGCCAGCGAGCCCGTTCGCCAGGCCGAGGTGCTGATGCGCGCGGGCGAGCGCGCCGCGCAGGCGCTGGAGACGCGCGCGTCCCAGGCCGATTTCGCGCGCGCGCTCGCGCTCGATCCCGGCCTCGCGCCCGGCGCGCGCGAGCGCGAGGCCGAGCTCTACACGCGGCTCGGTGATCCGGCGCGCGCGCGCGCCAGCTGGCAGCAGGCCATCGACGCCGGTGGCGTGACGCCCGCTCGCGTGATCGGCGTGGCGCGCGCCAGCTTCGCGCTCGCGGACGCGCAGAGCGCGGAGACCGCTTTCCGCAGCGCGCTCGAGCTCGACCCGAAGTCGGCGCCGGCGTCGCTCGGGCTGGGCACGCTCTACACCGAAATGGGACGGGACGCCGAGGCGCGGCCGCTGCTCGAGCGCGCCGCCGATCTCGCACCGCGCCAGGCGGAGCCCAAGCTCGCGCTCGCACTCGTCCTGCACCGCTCGGGCGAGCCGGACGCGGCGCTCTCGCTCCTGCGCTCCGCCGAGATCGCCAGTCGCGCCACTTCGGAGGGCCTGCGCCTGCAGGCGACGATCCTGCGCGAACGCGGCGACGCGGCCGGCGCGCGCGCAAGCCTGGAGCGCGCGGTCGAGCTCGATCCCATCGACGCCGACCTGCGGGGCGAGCTCGCGGCGGCGCACGAGCTTCTCGGCGACCCCGGCGCGGCCGAGCTCGAGCGCCGGAACGCGACGCTGCTGGCCGCGGGAAGCATCGCGGCTCCCGAAGCGCCGGCGCGAGCCGCGGAGACCGCACGGACCTCGCGCGAGCCGCGCGACAGCGGGCCCGTCGACGAGCATCTGGCCGAGCTGCTGCAGAGCTTCGCCGCGGTCACGCTCGACGCGGGACGCGTCGCGCTCGTCGGGGTGAGCGAGCCGCTCGACCGTCGCGAGTCCCTGCTCGACTGGGTCCGGCCGCGGATCCCCGATCACGCGGCGCTCGACCGCGCCCTCGCGAACGCGATCGGCGCCCAGTACGACCTGATCCCGCGCAAGGATCTCGCGAGCGCGCTCGCGAACCTCGCCGATCGCGAGCGGGTCGACGCCCTGCTGCGCTTCGAGCGGCGCGCGTCGCTCGACGCGACCACCGTCGCCGAGGCGAACGTCGCGCTCGACAGCGACGCCCTCTTCCTCGCGCGCGTGGAGCGCGCGCCGCGTCGCGCCGACGACGGCAGCGCGATCTGCGGCGGCGAGACACCGTGGCGGCTCGAGCTGCGTCAGCTCTCCGGACGCAATCCGGTCGCCACCCGGATCCTCGCGAACGCCCTATGCCTGAGCGATAAGGGCGACTACGCGCGCTGGAATCCGCGTGCAATGGCGCTCGCAGGGCTCTTCGCGGCGTACCTGCTCTTCCAGATCGTGCGCGGCTGGGGAAGCGTGCACGTCTCGGTCGACCTTCCGCCGAGCACGCGCGCGCTCTTCAGCATCAGCCTGTCGCGGCGACCCCGGAAGCCGCGCGCGACGAAGAGCATGAAGAGCAGGGCCAAGGCGAAGTCGAGGATCGAGGAAGGCCTGATGCGCCTGAACCGCTACGAGCGGCCGCTTCGCGAGGGACGGCCGGCGCTGTTCACCTGGATCCCCGCCCGCTGGCGCCCGATCTACGTCACCGTGCGCGGTCCACTCTTCAACACCGCGACGAACGAGTTGATCGGCGACTTCCTCGAAGAGCAGGTCGTGCGTGTGCGGCGCGGCAAGAAGCTCGCTGTGAAGTTCGACCTACGTCCGAAGGAGACGGTGGTCGAGGTGTCCGTGGTCGGCGGCGAGAAGCCGGCGGGGCCGGCCGCGATCGCGCTCAAAGGCCTGCCGGCGTCGCTGCGCTACGCGAACGAGGGCGGGGTCTTCCTGTATCTGAAGCAGGGTCAGTACACGCTTCTCGTGGGCGTCGGAGACCGCCTTCTCGAGCGCATGTTCGAGATCCGCTCGTTCGAGAACGTGAAGCTCGCGATCGACCTCGCCCGGTCGCAGGAGTGGGTCTTCACGGGCTCGGCCGAAGCCGTGACCGCGTACATGGAAGGCGACTTCGCGCGCGCGGCGGATGCGCTCGAACGCGCCGGCAACGCGAAGGCCGCGAGCAAGATCCGCGGCCAGCTGCTGCGCGCGAAGGGCGACCTCGGCGGCGCGGCGCGGGCGGTCGAGCGCGGCGGCGACCTGCGCGCGGCGGCGGAGCTCCGGGCCGCGAGCGAGGACCGCGGCGGCGCGGCGGCGCTCTTCGAGGCCGCCGGCGACTTCGAGCAGGCGGCCGACGCCTATCGCGCGTCCGGCGACTTCGCCGCGGCGGCACGCGCCTACGAGCGCGCGGGGGACTTCGCCTTGGCGATCGAGTGCGCCAAGGAGCTCGGCGACGAGGAGGTCCTGCTCGCCCTGTACGAGAAGAACGGCGACGCGTTCGAGGCCGGCGAGCTCGCGCTCAAGTCGCGCCAGCCCGTGCGCGCCATCCACGCGTTCAGCCAGGTCGATCGCATCGACGCGAACTACCGCGCGGCGTGCAGGCGCCTGGTCGAGCTGAAGACGGAGCGCGGTCAGCTGCAGCCCGCGCTCGAGAAGCTCGAGGAGCTCGTCCTGCTCGAGGGCGGCGACGACGCGCCGCTGCAGCTCTTGTCGGTCCAGGCGCGACTTCTCGAGAAGCTCGGCCGCGGCGAAGAGGCGCTCGTGATCTGGGAGGCGATCGAGGCGCGCGACGCGTCGTTCCCGAGCGCGGCGTCGCGCGCGTCGGAGCTGCGTGCGACGCACCGCGCGCCGGAGCCCGAGCCCGCCTCCGCGACTCCCGTGCGCGCCTCCACGCCCGAATCGCAGGAGAGCCGCTACGAGATCCTGGAGGAGCTCGGCCGCGGCGCGATGGGCGTCGTGTACAAGGCGCGCGACACGCGCTTGGGCCGGACCGTCGCGCTGAAGCGCCTGACCGACAGCCTGCGCGGCCACACCACCGCGATCGCCTACTTCGAGCGCGAGGCGCGTTCCGCCGCCGCGCTGAGCCACCCGAACATCGTCGTCGTATACGACGCGGGCCAGGAGAACGGCCAGTACTTCATCACCATGGAGCACCTGCAGGGCACGACGCTCGAGCAGATCCTGAAGGCGCGCGGGGCGATGAGCGCGCCGATCGTCGCCTCGCTCGGCCTGCAGATCTGCGCCGGGCTGCACTACGCGCACACCCACAAGATCATCCACCGCGACATCAAGACGTCGAACCTGTTCTTCACGCGCGAGCGCGTGGTCAAGATCATGGACTTCGGCCTGGCCAAGATG
Organism: uncultured Myxococcales bacterium; assembly: GCA_964566375.1. Taxonomy (GTDB): domain Bacteria; phylum Myxococcota_A; class UBA9160; order SZUA-336; family SZUA-336; genus VGRW01. The sequence goes on along the minus strand of CAZMKX010000222.1, from coordinate 538 downwards.
GTCGAAGAGGTGCGCAAGGGCGCGACCATGATCAGCGGCACGCCGTACTACATGGCGCCCGAACAGGCGCTCGGCGAGAACGTCGACCACCGCGCGGACTTGTATGCGCTCGGCGTCACGTTCTTCAATCTGCTCTCGAACGGATTTCCGTTCGAGTCCGGCGACGTCACGTTCCACCACCGGAGCACGCCGGCACCCGACGTGCGCGAGCGGGTCGCGTCCGTCCCCGCCGCGATGGCGGAGCTGGTCGCGAAGCTGATGGCCAAGCGTCCCGACGCGCGCTGTCAGAGCGCCGCCGAGGTCGCCCAGGCGCTGCAGGCGATCGCGGCCTCGAGCGCGCGGGCGAAATCCGCCTGAACGGATAGGCTTCGCGCGTGATCTGCCTGACGGGCGCGACCGGATACGTCGGCGGCCGCCTGCTCCGCGTCCTGGAGCAGCGCGGGCACCGGGTGCGCTGCCTCGCCCGCCGCCCCGAGTTCCTCGCGGCGCGGCTCGGCCCCGGCTCGGAGGTGGTTCGCGCCGACCTGCTCGAGCCCGC
>CAZMKX010000221.1:0-6450 GCA_964566375.1 uncultured Myxococcales bacterium | reverse complement strand
CCCAGGCGTCGACCGACCAGCTGGTGTGGATGTGCGTCTCGCCGAAGTAGGCGTTTCGCTCCGGATTCGGCTGCTGCGCCAGGGCCGAACCGGCTCCCTGCAGCAATGCCACCGGCGCGATCACCGAAACGATCGAGCGCACCCACCTCATTGCGTTCCTCCAGACTTGCAAAAGGACGGCAGATCGTTCAGTTCGCCTGCGGCACGATCCAGCCCTGCTGCTCGAAGCGCGGGCGGAGCTCCGCGGCGATCTGCGTCGCCACCTGCTCGACCTTGCCCTGAATCGTGGCGCTGCCGGTCTTCTCTTCGTGGAGCTTCACGCCGGTGCTCACGATCAGGCCGAGCGGATTCTTGGTCGCGGCGAACGTGACCAGACCCACCGCAGCGCCGGGGCCCTTGCCCGCTTCGGTGTCGAGATCGCCTTTGCCGAGCTCGAGAAGACCGTTCGGAGTCATCTCGAAGCCCTCGACGGCCACCTTGAGCGCGGCGGCGCCTTCGCCCAGCCCGATGGTGACGCGCTCCACCTCGTTTCCCTGCACGATCGAGAGCATCGTGCCCTGGATGACGATCGCGCCAACCTCGATCACCGTCTCGCGCGACGCGTGCACCCCCGGTAATCCCATCGCCGAGATCTGCGCCGCGAGCTCCTCGGCCAGCTCGCGTCCGATCTCGCGGTTGAGCGCGACGTTCGCTTGCGCTTGCTGATCGGGCGACAGGGCGCTCGACCCGGAGAAGGAGGATTCCGGCGGCACATCGCCCGGCGTTCCGACGAAGTCGTAGACGTAGACGTGGTCGGGACGCGGCAGCTGCTGGCTGACCAGCTCCTGGCGGTCGCTCACCTGGACCTTCGCGCAGCCCGCGATCGAGGCGAAAGCGATCAGGAGCGCCGTCGATCGACTCACGCGATTCATCCGAACACCCCCTTTCACTTGATGACGCAGCGCCCGTTTCGAGCAGTATCAGCGCCGGATCGAGAGCGCGCCAATGAAAGCTGTGCATCCTGCAATGCGCCGCACACATCGCCGCGTCGCGCGTGTATGATCGAGCGAGTGTCAGGCATCGAGATCCGGCATCTCCAGCACGCGCTCGCGCTCGATGCGCACCGGCACTATCAGCGCGCAGCGAAAGCGCTGGGCATCACGCAATCGGCGCTCAGCCGGAGCATCCAGGCGCTCGAAGAGGCGCTCCGCGTTCCGCTCTTCGACCGGCGCCCGAGCTCGGTGACGCCGACGGTCTACGGCGCGGCGATCTTGAAGCGTGCGCAGGAGATCGTGGCGCGCACGTCCGCGCTTGCGGACGAGATCGACCTGATCCGAGGCCTGTCGCTCGGTGAGCTCTCGATCGGCGCCGGAGCGGCCACGGCGGGCTACTTCGTCGCGACCGCCGTCGGGCGCCTGCTCTCCGCCCATCCGGGTCTGCACGTGAGCGTTCGCACCGCGAGTCTCAGCACGCTCCTGGACGCGCTTCGCGGCGGCGACGTGGACTGCTTCGTCGCCGATTGCGAGCAGGTCGAGCACGAGCCGGACGTCGAAGTCGACCCGTTGCCGCAACGGCGGATCAGCTTCTACGGCCGCGCCGACCACCCGTTGGCGAAGCTGGAGAAGGTCCAGCCGGCGGATCTGGTCGACTACCCGCTGGCGCTCGGCGTGCTGCCGCCCCGCCTGAGCTGGCTGCTCGACTCGCGGAAGCCCTCGGCGCGGTCCGACGGACGTCCCGCGCCCGCGGTCCTGCTCTGTGACGACGTCTCGTTCGCCAAGACGGTCGTGCTCGAAGGCACCGCGCTGAGCATTTGCGTGTACGGCCAGATCGCCCCCGAGGTGCGGGCGGGAACGCTCGCCGAGATCGCGCTCGATTCGCCGCCCCTCTACACGCGCTACGGGTTCGCGCGCCTGAAGGGACGCACGCCGCCGCCGGCGTACGCCGCCTTCGCCGCGCTCGCGCGCGAAGCGGAGCGCGAGGCGGCGGAGCCGCTCACGGCACACCGGTCCTAGCGACTGCGAAGATCGCTCCGTCGCGCGACCCCCGTCACATGCTCAAGCTGCCCTTGAAGAACTCGACCCCCGCGTAGCTGATCGTGTACGCGTCGCGCAGCCGGACCACGTCGAACGTGACCCGGTCGCCGTTCTCGAACTTCACGTACAGGTTGGCCCGGTTCTCGTCGAGACGTTCGACCTGCGAGAGCTCGACGTTGTCGAGCCCGAGCTTGTGGAGCTCGGACTTCGGGACGTCGACCAGCGCGCTTCGTCCGTTGAGCGGATTCGAGCCGGCCCAGAACTCGATCGAGTTGAAGATCAGCAAGTCCAGAAGCTTGAACAGCGGATACACGGGAATGACCATCATCCCGACAAACAGGCCCTCCCGCCCCCAGCGCCCTTCCGCGGTCGTCAGGTTGAACTTCAGCGCCTTGGCGGTGAGCGCGTTGTGCCCCATGCATCCGCTGAGCGAAGACGCGACCAGCAGCGCGGCGACGGCTTTCTTGATCATCGCGTGGCCTCCAGCGTCTCGGCGGAGTCGATCCGTCCCTCGTAGAACACCCGACCCAGATAGCTCACGCGGTAGCTGCCGTCGTCGCGCAGCACGTCGAACGCCATGTGGTCGCCGTTCTGGAAGTCCAGGTGGAGCTTCGCCGCGTTCTCGCTGACGAGCTCGACCTGCGCCTTCTCGAGATCGCGGAAGCCGATCTTCTGGACCTCGGACATCGGCACGTCGACCAGCGGGCTCCGGTCGTTCAGCGGATTCGTGCCCGACCAGAACTCGATCGAGTTGAAGACGAACAGGTCGAGGACGGTGCAGATGCGGTAGATCCACGCCACGTTCAGCACGAAGAAGATCGCTTCGCGGCCGTAGCGATTCTCCGTGGCCTTGAGGTTGAGCTCCTTGAGATTGCCGCTGAGACCCGAAGTCCCCAGGCATCCGGTCGTCATGCTCCCACCGAGCGTCGCCATCAGCGCGAGCGCGAGACTTGCCCTCTTCACGGTCTCCTCCCTGTGAAATCGCCGTGAGTCAACCGTACGCGCCCGCTGCGTGTCGAGTCAAACGATCCCGAGGACGCATCGGTGAGTCGGCGCCGCTCTCGGAACCGTCCGATCAGCCCCCGCCGACGAGCGCGTCGGGAATTTCGTAGCGCTCGTCGCCGATGCGGATCAGGTTGAGATCGCCTTCGCGTTGCGCGCTGAAGGCGCCGTCGCCTTCGGCCGCGTCGACGGCCGTCGCCCGGCCCCCGACGAACGTGATCGTCCGCTTCTGCCCGTCGGGCCGGGTGATGACCACCGTCGCGCCCTCGTTCGCGGCACGCGCGACGCCGAAGTCGCACTGCCCCATCGGCTGGCCCTTGTGCTGCGAGCAGGGAATCCGGCCCGTGGCGTCGAAATCGGGACTTCCCGATCCCGTCGCTTCGTGCCTCGCCGACGACGGCGACGGACCGCTTCCGGTCACGCTGATCTCGAGTCGGTACTTCGCACGCTCGTTTCGGCGCGCCGCGCTGCGCATCATGTACACGCGGATGGTGTAGTCGCCGGACTTTGGGAGTGCGCCCTCGTATCGGTTCTCGCTCGTGGAGCCGTTGAAGAACGCGACCTCCGTCTCGCCGGGGGCCATCACGTTGAAGTAGGTCGCGGTGTTGTCGGTCGTCATGCCGACGCGCAGCGACTGGCCTTCGGCGGCGCCGAGCACGTAGTCGACCGTCTGATACCCGGTGATCGCGCCCTCGACGACGGTACCGCTCGTACCTCGCGCGAACTGGACGCGCTCGGTGCGGATCTCGTCGGTTGCCCATGCGTGCGCGGTCGACGTCGCGAGGAAAAGGGCCGTGAGCAGCGGAGCGCGAAGCGCGCCGCCCGATGAGATGTTCCCGGGATTCATCACGGGCTCGGAGTGTACCCGAGGCAGCCGCCGAGCGCGCCGTTCAGCCCGTGAGCTTCTGCACGAGATAGGTCGGCACCGGCTGCGCGATGCCCTTGAACTCGAGGTCGCCGACGTGAGTCGCCTGCGCGCCGCCGTCGAGCATGTTGAAGACGCGCTGCGAGATCAGCACCTCCCCGCCCTTCGCTCGCTCGCAAAGGCGCGCGGCGAGATTCGTGACGGTGCCGATGGCGGCGTACTCGTAGCGCCCCTCGAAGCCGACCTGGCCGCAGGTGGCGAAGCCGGCCGCGACTCCGACGCCCAGCTGCAGATCGTGGCCGCGCCGCTTCCATTCCGCCGACAGCGCCGCGACGCGCGCCTGCATCCCGAGCGCGAGCGCGATCGCGTGCCTCGCCGGTGCCTCGCACGGAATCGGGTCGTTGAACAGCACCATCATGCCGTCGCCCAGGAACTGCGCGAGCGTGCCGCCTTCGGCGAAGACGAGCGGCCCGACGGCGTTGTGCAGCTCGGCGAGCACCGCCATCACGTCCTCGGGCTCGGACCGCTCGGCGAACGGCGTGAAGCCGCGCAGATCGCAGAAAAGCACGGTGACTTCGCGCCGGTGGCTCTTCAGCAGGTCGATGCCGCCCGACGTGATCACGTCGGCCAGCTGCGGCGGCAGGAAGCGCCGCATCAGACTCAGTCGCTCGACTTCCTGCACCTGATCCGCGACGCGCTGCTCGAGCTGTCGGTTCCAGCCGCGCAGCTCGTCGGCCTGAGCCTCGACGCGCTCCAGCAGCGCGCGCTCGTGGTCGCGCAGCCGCTTCTTCTCCATGCACGCGCCGACGCGCGCCCGGAGCAGCACGGGGTCGAAGGGCTTGGTCAGGTAGTCCTCGGCGCCGGCCTCGATGCAGCGCACCACGCTCGCGACGTCATCGAGCGCCGAGATCATGATCACGGGGATGTCGCGAATCGCCGGGTCGTCGTGGTGGCGCGCCAGAACCGCGAAGCCGTCGAGGCGCGGCATCATCACGTCGAGCAGAACCAGGTCGATGCCGCCCGCGGCCATGCGCTCGAGCGCCTCGACGCCGTCGCACGCCTCGACCACGCCGTAGCCCAGGCGCTGCAGCCTCCGCCCGAGCACCTCGCGATTGGCCTCGTCGTCGTCCACCACCAGAATGGTCTCGAGCCGGCCGGCGCGCGGAGACTGCGCGGTGCCGGCGCTCGCGGGAGCGGGAAGCGATCCGGTGCCGAGCTTGCGCGCGAGCTCGCCCAGACGCGACGCCGCAGACGTCAACCGCTCGAGGTCCGCGACGGGAAGCGGGCCCGACGCCGAACGCAGCGACGCCGTGGCCTTCTCGAGCTGGACCGCGCGCTCGCCCAGAAGCCGTGCCGACTCACTCGGCGATCCGTCCGCGTCGAGCATGCCGGGAACGAGCTCGAGCACCTGGCGCGCCACCGAGCGAATCGCCTCGAGCGCCGCGACGCTCGCCGCCGGCAGGCCCGGCTCTTCGAGAAGGAGCTCCGTGTAGCCGATCAGGTGATTCACCGGTGTGCGCAGCTCGTGCCGGAGCTCTCTCGCTTGCTCGGGATTCACGACGCGGACACACCCAGCGCCGTCATCTTCTCGAGCAGCCGCGGCAGCTCGACGGGCTTGGTGTCGTAGTCGTCGCAGCCGGCCTCCATGGCCTTCTCGCGGTCACCGGCCATCGAGTGCGCCGTCAGCGCGATCACCGGCATGTGCTGCGTGGCCGGATCGGCCTTGATCGCGCGCGTGGCCTCCCAGCCGTTCATCACCGGCAGGCTCATGTCCATCAGGACGATGTCGGGCTTCTCGGTCTTCGACATCGCCACGCCTTCTGCGCCGTCGACCGCGATCACCACGTCGAAGCCCCGGCGCTCGAGGCGGCGCGAGAGCATGTCGCGGTTCATCTCGTTGTCTTCGACGATCAGGACTTTCGGCATGGCTCGCGCTCCTGTCACTGTGAGCCGTCGACGACGACGGCGGGCAGCGTGACGGTGAAGGTGGATCCCGAACCCGGGGTCGAGTCGACGGCGATGTCGCCGCCCATCATCAGGCAGAACTGGCGCGAGAGCGCGAGCCCGAGACCCGTGCCGCCGTACTTGCGGCTGGTCTCGGCGTCCGCCTGCGAGAAGGCTTCGAAGAGCCGGGAAATCTGCTCCGGCGTGATCCCGATGCCGGTGTCGCGAACCGCGAACTGCAGCACTCCGGCGGCGGGATCGCGCTTCACGTTCAGCTCGATAATCCCCCGCTCGGTGAACTTGGCCGCGTTGGACAGCACGTTGAACAGCACCTGCCGGAGCTTCACGAGATCCGCGTGCATGGTCCCGATGTCCGCCGGGCAGGAGATCGCGAAGGCATTGCCGTTCTTCTCCACCAGCGGGCGCACGATGGACTCCACGTCGCGCACGAGCGACGCGACGTCGAAGTCCTCGAGGAACATCGTCATGCGGCCGGCCTCCACCTTCGACAGGTCGAGGATGCCGCTGATCAGCGTGAGCAGGTGTTTGCCCGCGGTGTGGATCTTGCCGAGGTCGGGCAGGAAATCCTGTTGTCCGAGATCGGCGCACTCCTCCTGCAGGAGCTCC
>CAZMKX010000220.1:0-6493 GCA_964566375.1 uncultured Myxococcales bacterium | reverse complement strand
TGGGTCGACATGGACGAGCTCGCGCGCGAGGGCGACGAGGTCGCGGGCCAGGACGTCGCCGACGCGGCGATGCTCGAGCTGCGCGACATCAACCGCGGTCGCAAGCGGATCGGTCGCGCGCAGCGGAAGGGCTGAGCGCCCCTACTTCTTGGTGGCCGCTTCTTCCGGCCGCGGAGTGCCTCCGGGCGGCTCGCGGTAGGTGATGAAGCCGTGGCTCGGGTCGTACGGGGAGATGCCGCACTGCACCCGGTCGCCCTGGATCACGCGGATGTGGAAACGGCGCATGCGGCCCGAGAGCTGGGCGGTGATGACGGATCCGTTCTCGAGCTTCACGGCATATCTGCCGCCGCCGAGAATCTTCTCGATCGCGCCGCTGACGGTGATCAGGTCCTTTTTCGACATTCCCCTGCTTCGATGTTCTGAGTGTTCTGAGGCGGCGGCATTATAGCGGGGGAGTCTCGACCTGCAGCAGCGGCGGGGCAGATTCCGTCTGAATCGTCGTGTGGGCGATCTGGTAGCGCTGGTGGAGCAGCCGGTGAACGGAGCGCCGGACGAGCTCCGCGTCGGCGCCTGGACGCAGGTCGACGTGGGCGCTCATGGCCAGGAAGCCCGATCCGACCGTCCAGATGTGCAGGTCGTGGACGCGCGAGACGCCGTCCAGGGACGCGACCTCGCGCGCGATTGCATCCAGGTCGAGGTGCCGCGGGGCCCCCTCGAGCAGGACCTCGACCGACTCGCGGACCAGGCGCACGGCGCTCGCCACGAGCAGGACCGCGATCGCGAGGCCCGCCAGGGCATCGGCGCTGGCCAGGCCGAAGAGCCAGATGGCCGCGCCCGCTGCCAGCGCAGCGACCGAGCCGAGCGCGTCGCCGGCGACGTGATAGAGCGCGGCGCGCACGTTCAGATTGCCGTGGGCGCCGCGCAGCAGGAACGCGCCCGCGGCCAGATTCGCCAGCAGGCCGACCGCCGCGATCGCCATCATCGGGCCCGCGTCGACCGCGCGCGGCTCGGAGAGCCGCGAGAAGGACTCGATCGCGATCGCGACCGAGACGCCCCCGAGCAGGAGCCCGTTCAGGAGTGCCGCCAGGATCTCCGCGCGGCCATATCCAAAGCTGTGTCGGGTGCGACGCGGCTGGGTCGAGGCCCAGGCCGCGAAGAGCGCGATGGCCAGCGCGCCGGCGTCGGTCAGCATGTGGCCGGCGTCCGCGAGCAGTGCGACCGAGCCGGTCAGGTACCCGCCGACCGCCTCGAGCACGAGCACCGAGACCGTGATCGCGAACGCCGGCCGCAGCGCGCGCGCGGAGTCGGTGCCGCGCGCTCGACCGCGTGCGTGCCCGTGGGCGTGATCGTGGTCGTGCCCGTGAACGTGGGCGTGCCCGTGCCCGACCGGTCGCTCCCGCGCGAGCTCGTCGCTCGTGGACATCCATCCTCCATCTGCGAGCTTGCCGCAGGGTAGAATCGCCGGCCAGGAGGAGAGGCGCGATGGAACGACTCTGGATGGTGCCGACGTACGCGATCTTGACGCTCATCCTGATCGGGACGGCGGGCGCGTTCACGCGCCTGTTCTCGCCGATCGCGGGCTTCCAGCTGGTGCTGCTCGGCGTGCTGGTCGGCGTGGTGTTCGGGATCGCGCTCGCGGGCGCGGCCGCGTTCGCGAGCGCGACGGGCAAGGCCTGGCGGCCGCGCGCGCTGCGCGCCGCGCTCGTGCCGCTCCTGGTCGCGCTGCCGGCCTTCGCCGCGGTGACGATGTCGCGCACGCCGACGATGAACGACGTCTCGACCGATCTCGGCGAGCGGCTCGAGTTCACGCCGGAGGTCACCGCGCAGCGCACGAGCTTCGAGCCCAACGACGAGCAGCGCGCGCACCTCGACGAGCTGCAGAAGCAGGCCTACCCGGACCTGGCGCCGATCGTCGTCGCGCTTCCGCCCGACCAGGCATTCGAGCAGGCGAAGAAGGCGGCGGAGTCCCTGCCGGGCTGGCAGGTGACGAGCGCCGACGCCGCCACCGGGCGCATCGAGGCGACCGACACCTCGAAGATCTTCCACTTCGTCGACGACGTGGTGATCCGCGTGCGTGCCGACGGCACCGGCTCGCGGATCGACATCCGCTCGCGCTCCCGCGACGGGCTCGGTGACATGGGCGTGAACGCGAAGCGCGTTCGCACCTGGACCGAAGCGGTCAAGAAGCAGACGGGCTCCTGATCACGAGCCCTTCTTCTTGAGCTCCTCGTCGACCATCGCGCCCATGCCCTCGACGGTGCGCACGCGCACCTTCCTGCCGCCGACGTAGAGGGTCGGCGTCCCGCGCACGTCGACGCTCTGTCCGAGCGCGAGCTCCGCGTCGACGCGCTTCTCGTACTCGGCCTTCTTCGCGTCGAGGTCCTTCTTGAAGCGCGCGAGATCGAGGCCGGCCTGCTTCGCGTACTCCTCCATCTTCGCGGCGTCGAGCGTCGCCTGGTTGGCGAAGAGCACGTCGTGCATCTCCCAGAACTTGCCCTGGTCCTGCGCGGCCATCGACGCGATCGCGGCCGGCCGCGCCGCGGCGTGGAAGGCGAGCGGGAAGTGCTTGTAGACGTAGTTCACCTTGTCCGGGTACTTCGCGAGCACGCCTTCGACGATCGGGTTCGAACGCGCGCAGAACGGGCACTGGAAATCGGAGAACTCGACGATCGTCACGGGCGCGTCCGCCTTGCCGCGAACGGGCGAGGCCTCGACCGCGATCGCGTAGACCTTGTCGTAGTCCTCTTCCGCGCGCGCGGCGCGCGCAGCCGGAGCGGCCGCCTGCAGCTTCTTCTGGCCCTCCTCGATCGACGCGAGTCGCTGCAGGATCTCGTCCTGCTTGGTCTTGATCTCGGCGAGGTCCTTGGCCTGCTGCGGGTTGCAGCCGGAGAGCGCGAGGGCGAGCAGAACGAGGGCGATCGATCTCAAGAGTGGTCTCCTCAACGGGTCGGCGCGAGGCTAACTCAGCCCTGCTTGCGCCACCAAGCGTAGATCCCCAGAAGCAGCAGCGCTTCGGGCAGCGCGAAGGCCAGGAAGTAGAAGTACGCGACGGTCTGCTGCAGCGTCAGCGGGTCCTGATTCGGTGTCCAGGCCTTGTCGGTGAGCGCAATGCGCGCCTCCTCCGCCGCGAGCCAGCGCACGGCGTTGAGAACCAGATCGCGGTTGTAGAGCGCGTCGAGGAGCCGGTTCGAGACGAAGTCGCGATCGCCAATCACGACGATTCGCGCCTCGTGCGCCGCGAGCTCGCTCACGGGATCGACCTCACCGCGCGGGTAGGCGCCCGTCGCAGCGACGGGAACCGGATGCTCCGGCTCGTCCTCCGGGCGCTCGAGCCCGCGGCCCGCCAGCGCGGCGACCCAGTCGGGGTCGACCCACGCGCGCGGGCTCGCGAACGCGACGCGCTCGAGCACGTCGTCGGGCTGCGGCTTGCGCGCGAGCTCGACCGGCCGCGCGCTCGGCAGCAACACCATGGTGCGTCGCGAGAGCGTGCGCGTGACCGGACTGTAGGGCTCGAACAGGTGGATCAGCAGGTTGAGCGGCGTCGGATCCTTCAGGAGCGGGCTCGAGGCAGGATCGAGGACGACGCCGTCGTCGAGCGCGAAGCCCCAGCGCCGCAGGAGATCCGAGTACAGGTTCGAGCGCAGGCCCGGCTCGCTGAGCACGAGCAGGCGCCCGCCGCCCTCCAGATACGCGTCGAGCAGCGCGAGCTCGGCGGGAAGCAGGTCGCGCTCCGGTGCGGCGGCCACGATCAGGTCGACGCCGGCGGGAAGCTCCGCGGTCGCGGGGCCGACCTGCGCGCGCACGTCGAAGCCCTGGTCGCGAAGCAGCGCGGCGAGCCCCGCGTAGCCGGCATTGCCCTCGCTCGCGAGGTCGACCTCGCCGTGGCCGACCAGGAAGAGCACGCTCGGGGCGCGCGCGCTCGAGAGCCGCACCAGGGCGCCCGTGATGTTCCGCTCCGACGGATAGCCGACCGGGTCGCAGACGTCGCCGCGGCAGGCGATCACGGTCGTGGCCGTCGAGGTGTAGATCTCGCGCGCGCCGGCCGGTGGCTCGGCGCGGCTCGCGTCCCGGATGGCGATCTTCGGGCACGCGGCGCCGTAGGCGTCGACCAGGAGACGGACGTCCTTGGCGAGCAGCGCATCCTCGAAGAAGACGAGCTCGAGCTCCGGCCCGGAGCGAGACGCGAGCTCCGCGCACAGCGCGCGCGTCTGATCCGACAGCGTGTAGAGCTGGTCGGCGGTCAGGTCGAGCCGTGCGGTCCAGTGCCTCGCCCAGACGTTCAACGCCACGACGCCGGCGAGGCCCGCGAGCAGGATCGCGAGCGCGCGCAGGGCGACGCGCCGCGAGGCCGCGCCCGTGAAGCCCCGGAAGCGGCGCGCCTGGACCGCGGCGCCGATCAGCAGAAGCGCGACACCGAGCGCGAGGTTCGCGCCCGAGAACGCCGACATCCCGTGAAGCGAGCGCGTCGCGTAGTACGACGCGACACCGACGAGGATCATCACGAGCCCGGCCGCGGGCAGCAGCGCCATCTAGCGCGCCCTTCCCAGCTCGAGCGCGGTCAGCGAGGCGAGCCAGCCGAGGAACGCGATGCTCGCGAAGTACGCCACCGCCGAGAGCTCGATCACGCCGCGCGGGAACGCGCCGAAGTGCGAGAGCAGGGCGATCTCCTTCAGCCGCGCCGCGACCGTTTCCGGGACCGTGTTCGAGAGCCAGGCGAAGTCGAGCAGCACGAACGGGATCGCGTAGCCGAGCACCGCCGCGACGATCTGGCTGGCGGTGAACGACGAGCAGGCGAGCCCGATCGAGGCGATCGCGCAGCCGTAGCAGAGCTGTCCGACGTAGAGCGCGAGGAGATGCTCGAAGCCGAGCCCGGAGCGCGCGACGACCACGGCCGGGTAGATCGCGCTCGCCGCCAGCAGCAGCAGGACGAAGAGGTACGTCACGCCGTGCTTCGCGAAGGCGATCTCCCACGGCCGCAGCGTGCTCGTCAGCAAGAGCTCGTCGGTTCCGTTCGCGCGCTCTTCCGCGAACACGCGCATCGTCACGAGCGGAAGCACCACCAGCAGGAACAGGCCGAAGTCCTCCGCCGACGGCACGAAGACCTCGTTCAGCACGTTGATCTGGCTCGGCACGGTGCCCTGGTCGAAGCCGCCGGTCGTGAGTCCCTCGGACTGGTAGACGAAGAGCAGCTGGTTGTAGCTGACCAGGTGCTGGAAGAAGTAAATGCCGGTGAGCGCGACGTACGCCGTGCCGACGACGTAGGCGATCGGCGAGCTGAAGAGCTGGCGGATCTCCTTCCGCGCGAGCGCGAGCACGCGGCGGATCACGGCGTGCCTCCGGCCGCTGCGGGTGAACGTCCGACCCGAGCGAGGAAGAGCGCCTCGAGACTTCCGCCGACTCGGATCTCCTCGGCGGTGGCGAGCGCCGCGAGCCGGCCGCGATCGAGCAGCGCCACGCGATCGCAGATCATCTCGGCTTCGTGCAGCTGGTGGGTGCAGAGCAGCACCGTGTGCGTGCCGCGGAAGCCCGCGATGATCCGCCGCAGCTCGATCTGCTGCGCGGGATCGAGGCCGACCGTGGGCTCGTCGACGACCAGCAGCGCCGGCTCGTGCAGCAGCGCCTGCGCGAGCGCGACGCGCTGGCGGAAGCCCTTCGAGAGCACGCCGATGCGCCGCCGCCGCACCGACTCGAGCCCCATGCGCTCGACCGCCACGCCGATCGCCGCGCGCAGGCGCGCGCCGCCGAGCCCGCGCACCTCCCCCATGAAGCGCAGGAACGCGTCGACGGTGTGGTCCGCGTAGAGCTTCGGCTGCTCGCAGGCGTAGCCGATCCGCGCCTGCACCTGGAAGCGCGCGTCCGTGACGGAGACGTGGTCCACGAACACGTCCCCTTCCGAGGCGATCCAGTAGCCGGTCAGGATGCGGATGAACGTGGTCTTGCCCGCGCCGTTCGGGCCGATCAGGCCGAAGATCTCGCCGGGCTCGATCTCGAGCGAGAGCGCGTCGAGCGCCACCACCGGCCCGAATCGCTTCGAGACACCGCGCGCCTCGATCCTCGCGCTCATCCGCCGTGCCTCGTCATCTGGGGCGCCACCCTACGTCACCGGCCCGCGCAGCCGCAAACCCCTTGGTTTGACCCGCGAAAATCCCGAGCGATAGACTGCCGCCATGAACTTCGGATTCTCGGAAGAGCAAGAATTCCTGCGCACCACGGCCCGCGAGTTCCTCGCAAAGGAAAGCCCGATGACGGCCGTGCGCGAGCTCATGGACGATCCCCGCGGCTACAAGCCCGACGTCTGGGCCAAGATGGCCGAGCTCGGCTGGCTGGGTCTGCTCCTGCCCGAGGAGTACGGCGGCGCGGGGCTCTCGCTCGTCGACCTGATCGTGGTCGCCGAGGAGCTCGGACGCGCGCTCACGCCGTCGCCGTTCTTCGCCACGCTGCAGGGCTCCCTCGCGGTTCTGCACGGTGGTACGGACACGCAGCGAAAAGAGAT
>CAZMKX010000219.1:0-6513 GCA_964566375.1 uncultured Myxococcales bacterium | reverse complement strand
GTGATCGACCAGGTCGGGCCGATGACCACGGCGTACCTGCACTACTGGTACGAATGGTACAAGAAGAGCGGCAGCGACGACGCCGTTCCGCGCGAGATATTCGCCGACTTCCGCGAGTACCTCGAACACGTCGAGAAGATGGAGACGCCGGAAGACCGGCGCTATCTGCAGATCCACGACGGTCACTGCACGTACCTGGTTCCCTCGGAAAGGCGCTTCGTGAAGCCGAACGTGATTCGCGCGGCGCGCGGCTTCGTCGGCGAGCCCGACGAGATCATCGAGATGTTGCGAGAGCGCGAGCGCGGCGGCCTGCGCGAGCTCGCGATCCTGCCGCCGATCCACTGCGCGCGCGAGGTCTTCGCCGACTTCTCGACGCAGGTCATCGCCCGCTACAGGTGACGGACTCCGCCCGCACGATGCCATCGACGACGGTCGCCGGGGCGGTCGTCGCCTTGCTCGAATCACTCGGCGTGCGCCGAGCGTACGGGCTCACCGGCGGCCCGATCGCGCCCTTCTGCGACGCGCTCGGTCGCTCGCGCATCCGGGCGCTCCATTGCCGGCACGAGTCCGGCGCCGCGTTCGCCGCGCTCGAGGACTCGCTCGCATCGGGCGACCTGTGCGCGGTGTTCGCGACGACGGGCCCGGGCATCACGAACGCGCTCACGGGGATGTGCGCGGCGCGCTGGGAAGGCGGCCGTGTGCTCCTCATCTCCGCAATCAGCTCCGGACACGAAGTCGGCCGCTGGGCGTTTCAGGAGACGAGCAGCGTGACGCTTCCCTTCGGCGCGCTGTTCGGCCCCGGGCCGATCTTCCACGGCGGCTGGACCGTGGAACGACCGGACGACCTCCCTGCGATTGCGACTGCGATCGCGCGCGGAATTCGGTCCCGGCAGGGGTGGGTCGGCCACCTGGGCATGTCGATCGCAACGCAGCGCCTTCCCTGCGACACGGCGGCCGCAGCGGTACCTCGAGTCTGGGACACGATCGACGCCACGGAGCTCGACCGATCGGTGGCGATGCTGAACCGCCGCTCCTTCGCGATCTGGACAGGCTTTGGTGCACGGCAGGCGGCTCCGGAGGTCGCCGAGCTGGCACTCCGGACCGGCGCCTCCGTGATGAGCTCGCCACGCGGCAAAGGCACGTTTCCCGAAGGCCACCCGCAGTACGTCGGCGTGACGGGATTCGGCGGTCATCCGAGCGTGAAGGCGTTTCTCGCGAATGCCCGCCCCGAAGTGGTGCTCGTCCTGGGCTCGCGGTTGGGTGAGTTCACGTCGTTCTGGGATCCGGACCTGGTTCCACCGGGCGGCTTCATCCACGTGGACGTCGATCCGGTGGCCCACGGCGCTGCCTTTCCTGAAGCTCCGACCCTGCGTGTGCACGCCGACGTCGGAACGTTCGTTCGTGCGCTCCTACCGCGGCTCGATGCGCGCGCGCCGACCGCGCCGGCGGTAGAACGGCTCGAGGAGGCCCGCGCACCTGCGCGCGCCGGAGGACTCGTGCGCATGAGCGAGCTGATGCGTTCCGTACAGCGCTGGATCGTCGACGAAAGCGACGCGATCGTGTTCAGCGAGGCAGGGAACTCGTTCGCCTGGGCAACGCACACGCTTCGCTTCCCCTCGCCGGGCCGCTATCGCACGAGCACGGGCTGGGGCGCGATGGGGCATGCCACCTGCGGCGTGCTGGGCGCGACGCTCGGTAGCGGCGCGACCGCGGTGGCGCTGGTCGGAGACGGCGCGATGCTGATGCAGTCCGAGCTCAGCACCGCCGTGCGCTACGGCGTGCCTGCGGCGTGGATCGTGCTCAACGACGGCGCCTACGGAATGATCGAGCAAGGCATGCGCGCGCTCGGACTGCGGCCGCTCGAGACTGCCCTACCGGCGACTGACTTCGCCGCATTCGCGCACGCACTCGGCGCGCGAGGGCTCCGCGTCGAGAGCGAGGACGCCCTCGACGACGCGATGCGCGAAGCGGCGCGCACGACCGACCCGCTCGTCATCGACGTTCTGATCGATCCGTCGGAGCCGGCGCCGTTCCTGCGTCGAATCCAGAGCCTTCTCAGTCAGGGCGGCTCGCCCGCCGAAACCCAAACCCGAAGCGAGGGGGAGTCATGACCGAATTCGCAGGCGTGAGATCACTGGCGCTCTCGTTCCCGAGCGAGATCCGCACCAACGATCATTGGAAGCAGAAATTCCCCGCGCTCGTCGCCGAGGAGGAGAAGCGCACGTTGGCGCGGCTGTGGAAGGCCAACGCGCCGACGGAGAGCCTCGATCCGTTCGAGCAGGCCATGGCACCGTACCTCTCCGATCCATTCCGCGGCGCGCGCGAGCGCCGCGTCCTCGCGCCGGGCCAGACGTCAGCATCGATCGAGCTCGACGCTGCACGCCGCGCGCTGTCGGCGGCCGGCCTCGGAATCGACGACATCGACCTGTTGATCTGCTGCGCA
Source organism: uncultured Myxococcales bacterium (assembly GCA_964566375.1). Taxonomy (GTDB): domain Bacteria; phylum Myxococcota_A; class UBA9160; order SZUA-336; family SZUA-336; genus VGRW01. Next base: position 4,070 of record CAZMKX010000219.1, on the reverse strand, counting down.
TTCCTGCCCGATCAGGTCGGGGTCGGAAACGCGACCTACCTCGCCCGCGCCCTGAACCTCCGCTCCGCGGCCTGGAACGTGGAGACGACCTGCTCGAGCGCGCTGGTGGCCCTCCAGAACGCGGCAGCGCTCGTACGCACCGGGGAGTACCGAAGGGTACTCGTCGTAGTGTCGTGCACCTATTCGCGCGTCGCCGACGAGGACGACACCCTCTGCTGGTTCCTGGGGGACGGCGCCGCCGCATTCGTCGTTGGCGAGACGCCACCCGGCGCGACCTATCTGGGCACCGGCTCGGTCCACACGGGCGACACGTGCAATACGTTCTTTTACGAGGTGGTCCCCGACGCGAAGCGCGGCGCGCGCATCCGGATGGACTGCACGCCAGAGACCGGGCGCGTTCTCGCACAGACGAGTCAACCGTATCTCCGCGCCTGCTCCGAGAAGGCTCTGGCGAGAGCCGGGGCGAAGCTCGACGAGATCGATTTCTTCGTCTTCAACACCCCGACCGCCTGGTACGCGGACTTCTGTGCACGCGCCCTGGGTGTACCGCGCGAGAAGACCGTCGACACCTATCCGGAATTCGCCAACGTCGGACCGGTGCTCATGCCGCTGAATCTCTACCGCGCGGCCGAAGCCGGACGTCTCGCGTCCGGAGATCTCGTGATGCTCTACACGATCGGGAGCGTGTCGAGCGCGGGCGCACTCGTGCTTCGCTGGGGGGACGTCGCGCTCGGCGGCGTCGGAAACGTACCGGGCTAGCTCGTTCGAGTCGCCAACGAGCTCGCGATCGCAGCGCGCAGGGTCGGCACGTCGACGGGCTTGGTCAGGAAGTCGTCGCAGCCCGCCGCGAGGCAGGTGTCGCGCGACCCCGCCATCGCGTGAGCCGTGAGCGCGATGATCGGCGCCCGAAAGCCCTCCGCGCGCAACATGCGCGTGGCGCCGTAGCCGTCGAGCTCGGGCATCTGCATGTCCATGAGCACGAGCTCGATCGGTGCCCCGCGCGCCGCTGCCGCGCGCACCTTCTCGATTGCGACTCGCCCGTTCTCGGCGAGCTCGAGCTCGAGCCCGAAGCGGGTCAGCCAATGCGCGAGCAGCCTGCGGCTGTCTGCGCTGTCCTCCGCCAGAAGCACGCGTCCGCTCAGCGGCGAGACTCCGGGATTGCCCGGTCGAGCCTGAGCAGGTTCTTCGTCGACGGTCGTCACCGGAAGGCGCACGGTGAAGGTGCTCCCGCGGCCGGGCTCGCTCTCTACCTTGAGATCGCCGCCGAGCGCGTGCACCAGTCGTCGCGAGATTGCCAGCCCGAGGCCGGTGCCGCCGAACTTCCGCGACATGGACGCGTCGACCTGCACGAACGGCTCGAATACGAGCGAGAGCTTCTCATGCGGGATGCCCGGGCCCGTGTCCTCGACCGAAAATGCGATCGTCCCGTCGCCCTCCCGCATCGCGGACAGACGCACGTGACCGCGCTCGGTGAACTTGATCGCGTTCCCAGCCAGGTTGATCAGAACTTGCTGCAAGCGCGTCGCGTCCGAGAGGATCGGCTTGCCGAGCGACGAATCGACCTGCACCTGGAAATCGAGGCCTCTCTCCTGCGCGCGCGGCCGGACGAGTGTCGCAACGTCCCGTACCAGGGTCGCCGGGTTCACTGCACCGAGACGAAGATCCAGGTGACCGGCCTCGACGCGGGCGAGATCGAGAATGTCGTTGATCACGAGCAGCAGATGCTCGCCGTTGCGGCGGATCGTCCGCAGGTGGTCGACCTGGTCGATCGAGAGCTTCTCCTCCTCGAGCATCTGCGCGAACCCCAGGATCGCGGTCATCGGAGTGCGGATCTCATGGCTCATGTGCGCGAGGAACTCGCTCTTGGCTTCGTTGGCGCGCTGCAGGTCCGAGATCGTCTGGTTCTTGATCGACTCGTAGATCCACCCGACCAGGAAGATCGTCAGCGTGACGGTGATGATCGTCGCGCCCCAGAGAATGTCGCCGGACATCTCCGAGAGCAGATTCGGCGTTGCGATTCCGAACGACTTCAACCCTGCGAGCGCCGCGAGCTGAGCGGTAACGAATCCCGTGAAGGCCCAGGCCATCCGGCCGCCACCGAGCCCCAGCCCGACGAGGGGCAGTACGACTACCCACGGCACGAGCGGAGACCGGAATCCGCCCGTCAGCGATGCGGTGAGCAGCAGGAGTCCGCCGAGCGCGAACCCGTGCATCGCGACGCAGAGATTGAGCGACCGGCCCTTGCGGATCATCAGGAGTGAGGCAGCGATCAGGCCCATGCCGAGACCGAGGCAGGTGAGCAGCAGCCGCGCATAGGGCGCCGGAAAGATGGTCGCGTAAAGCAGGGCGTAGCCCGGACTCCAGGCGAGGATGGCGAGATTCAGCCCGGCCACGCCCTTGCGACGCCGCGACTCCGATGGGTCGGTCGTGTCCGACACGATCCAGCCGAGCAGCTGGTCGAGCGCATGCGGGAGTACGCGCGGAAGGCTCGTGGAATTGGGCATTTCGGATCCAGACGAGATATCGGCCCGCACGAGCGCGTATTTGATGAGCCGCCCCGCTGGGCGTTGACTTCGCAACGCCACCGGTGCGGAATGCCGTCGGATGGCGCTCTCGCGATGGCACTCGATCGAGATCGCGGACCAGTCCGGCTGTCCGCGAATTCTGCGCGACGGCCTGACCGACTACCTGCGACATGCCGAGGCGACGATGCGGCCGTACGATCCGGCCGTTCCACGACTCCGGGCCGCGTTCGAGGCTTCGGGCGCGTCGCGTGTTCTCGACCTGTGCTCTGGCGCGGGCGGGCCCTGGCTTCCGCTCCTGGAGACCTGGGAGAAGCTCGGCGGCGCGCCGGACGAGGTCAGGCTCTCCGACTGGCGAACGAGCCCCGAGGCGTGGCAGCGCGCCGCCGAGGCATCGCGCGGGCGGATTCGCGCGCACCCGGAGCCGGTCGACGCGCGCGCCGTACCGAAGCAGCTCGACGGTTTCCGCACCCTCTTCGCGGCGTTCCATCACTTCCGCCCCGCCGAGGCGGAGGCGATCCTGCGCGACGCGATCGAGAAGCGGCAGGGCATCGCGATCCTGGAAGTCACCGAGCGCTCCTGGCGGGCGGTGGGGTTGGCGTGCCTGTCGTGGCTGTTCGTGATGCTGCTGACGCCGGGGATCCGACCCGTCCGAGTGTCGCGACTCGTCCTCACCTACCTGATCCCTCTGATCCCCCTGCTCGTGACGTTCGACGGTGTCGTCTCCTGCCTGCGGACGTACACCCTGGACGAGCTCGGCGAGCTGGCGCGAAAGGCGGGCGGCGACTACGCCTGGGACTTCGGGCGGGCGAACTATCCCGGCTTTCCGATCCCGGTGACCTGGGCGATCGGCGTTCCCCGCCGAGGCGCTCGCTAGCGCGCGGTCCCCTCGGCCTTGGCGACGGCCGCCGCGATCGAGGCGGCGAGCGCCTTCTGCTCCGCGAGCGTGCGCCCGGCCAGAATTTCGTCGACGACCCGTTCGGGAGCAACAGGTGGCTTCTCGCCGGAGAGCTTGTAGGTCACCAGCGCCTGCACCAGGGAGCGGCCGTCCGGCGCGCGGCCGATCACCTCGACGACCGTGATCGAACGGCCGCGCGACACGACGCGGGCCTCGGCGACGACGGGCTCCGCGCGCGCCGCCGCGAGAAACTGGATCTGGAATCCGATCGTGGTCCCGCGCGGATTCCGGGGCAGCGACGCCGTGCACCAGGCGGCGGCGGTCGCGGCGACGTCGACGAGAGAGGCGAGCGCACCACCGTGCACCTGGTCGCCGAGGGTCACGAGCTCCGGGCTCCAGGGCAGGTGCGCGCGAACCGCGCCCTCGCCCACGGCCTCGACGCGGATGCCGAGGAGCCGCGAGTAGGGGGATTGGCCGATCGCGTCCATGAGCGCCGCGTGCTGGCTCGACATGGCGGTAGTCTACCCTGGCGTCGCGATTCGACCGGGGCGCCGCTTCTGTGCTACTAGACGGCCGCCTGTTTCATTGGGAAGAGGGAGCCCGCACATGGACAAGTTCGTCCCGCGTTCTGTCTGGATCACGGCCGCCGC
>CAZMKX010000218.1:0-6532 GCA_964566375.1 uncultured Myxococcales bacterium | reverse complement strand
CGGTCGTCGAGCGGCTGCTCGCTGACCTTCTTCGTCTTCGTGTCGATCACCCAGCGGTGCAGCATCGCGGGAGTTCCGCCCGTGTCGCCGGGCCCGAACGCGAGCTTCTGGAAGCGCGACACGTCGAGCACGATCTTGTCGCCGTCCTCGTACGAGTTCATCGGGTGGAAGACGTAGCAGGGGTCGATCTCGTACCAGACGACGTCCTTGTCGCTGCCGTTTCGCGGCATCACGCCCAGGCGCGCGCCGTAGTCGTCGCTCCAGCGGATCGGAATTCCGCCCGACGCGAGCTGGCTCAGGTCGAAGACCATCGGCAGGTCCATGAACACCACGTGATTCCGCGTCACGTTCCAGTCGTGCATCATCGTCGGGCCCTTGACGGTGATCTCCTCGCTCTGGACGAGCGTGCCGTCGGCGGCGGCGCGGTGGTACGTGAGATACGGCGGAAGCGCGCTGTACCCGAAGAACAGCAGCTCGCCGGTGACGGGGCAGATGCGCGGGTGCGCGGTCATCGCCGTCTTGAGCTTCCCGCCGAAGTCGTGAGCCCCGACGGTGTCGAGGTCCTTCGAGACGATCCAGGGAAAGCTGCCTTCCTCGAGCGCCATGATCTTGCCCGCGTGGCAGATCACGTGCGTGTTCGCGAGCGAGGCCGTGCGGTCCATCGAGCCGTCGGGGCCGATCCGCGCCGCGTCCGGCTTTTCGAAGAGGGTCGTGCGCACGTAGCGGTTGCGGTACCAGACCGCGCGCCCGCGCTCGAGCCGGATGCCGTGGATCATTCCGTTGCCCAGGAACCAGTGCGCGGAGGTGCCGGTCTGCGGATTGCTGCCGTTGCGGAAGAAGCGGCCGCAGAGCTCGGGCGGGATCGAGCCTTCGACGCGCAGCTCGGTGACGGTGCGCTCGTCGAAGACGGGGGCGAAGTTCCCCTGCAGGTGGAAGGGCTGCGAGAGAGTCTGTGCGCTGCTCATCGTGATCTCCTCGGTTCGTAGCCGAACGCCCGCCGCTCCATGCGAATACTCCAGCGGCGCCGCGAAATGCAAGCCGGTCCGGCGCGGAGGCAGGCGGTGTAGGCTGGTGCCATGCGGGATCTCCAGCGCGCGCTTCAGGAACGGGTCGAAGACCTCGTAGAGCGGCACAACCTGCCGGGAATCGCCGTCGGCGTGGACCTGGGCGGCGAGACCACGTTCGTCTGCCGGGGAGTCACGCACGTCAGCCATCCGCTTCCGATCGATCCCGACACGCTCTTTCAGATCGCGTCGAACTCGAAGACCTTCACCGCGGCGCTCGTCCTGCAGCTCGAGGCCGAAGGTGCGCTCGGGCTCGACGAGCCGGTGCGGAAGTACCTGCCGGAGTTTCGCGCGCCCGAGCGTCGCTACGACGACGCCGTGACGGTGAGGCATCTGCTCTCGCACCGCGTTGGGATCGACGGCGACGCGCTGTTCGTGCGCCAGCCGCGCCCGCCGACGCTAGACAACGTCTTCGACGGAATCGCTGCGGCGCGACAGCTGGTTCCGCCCGGCGGTCCGTGGACCTACTGCAATGCGGGCTTCAGCCTCGCGGGCCGACTCGTCGAGGTTCTGCGCAGGCAGCCGTTCGCAGATTCGTTGCGCGAGAACCTCCTTGCGCCGCTCGGATTGACGCGCACCTGCACGCGTGCGGACGAGGCGATCTTCCACCGCGTCGCGATGCGCCATCTGTCGCTGCCCGGACGCGCGCCGATTCCGCTCTCGGGCGGTGGCTGGCAGCGTGGCTGGGAGCTGATGCCGATCGACACACCCGCGGGCGGAGTCCTGAGCAGCGCCTCGGACCTCCTGCGCTGGTTGCGGTTCTGGCTCGGACGCGCAGGCGACGGAGCGAAGGTACCGCTCGACGACGCGACGCGTGCGCGCGCGTGCGAAGATCAGGTCGCGCCGTACAACGCGTTCTCGGGCCAGGCGATCGGTTGGGCCGTTCGGCAGGATCCCGCCGCGCGCGTGCTGAATCACGGCGGGCTCACCGCCGGCTACTGCAGCTACACGCTCTTCGCGCCGACGCTCGATCTGGCGGCGGTGGTCCTCACGAACTCGACGGCCGGCGGGATCGTCCACACCGAGCTCACGCGCTGGCTGGTAGGCGAGGTCGGCGCCAAGCCCTGGGTCGACCCCGCGCCTGTCGATCCGCAGCCGTCCCTCGCGCCCTACACAGGATCGTACTGGGGTGCATTCGGCACCTCGCGCGTTCGCGAGGTCGAAGGTGAGCTGGAGCTCGAAGTCGAGCGCCACCCGACCGACGACGGCTCGTGGCAGCCGCCGCCCGAGCCGCCGGTCCGCCTGCGCCTGTGCGGCGCAAAGCTCGCGATCGCACGCTTCCCCGACCCGAGCCGCGGCGCTCTGCTCGACTTCGATCCGCAAAGCGACCGGCCCGCGTGGCTGCGCTTTGGCGGGCGGATCTCCGTGCGCGTGTAGCTAGACCTTCTTCACGCCAGCGTAGCTCGTCATCAAGTTCCGGTAGGCAGGCAGATGGTTCGCGAAGAGCCGCGCGAGCCCCTCGACGTCATTTCGCCAATCTCGGTGCAGCTCGCAGGCGACGCCGAACCAGCTCATCAGCTGAGCCCCTGCGGCCTGCATCCGCGACCACGCGGCTTGCCGCGTAGTCTGGTTGAACGTCCCCGACGCATCGGTGACGACGAAGACCTCGAAACCTTCCTCGATCGCCGAGAGCGCGGGGAACGCGACGCAGACCTCGGTCACGACGCCTGCGAGGATCAGCTGCCGCTTGCCGGTTGCCTTCACGGCCTTCACGAAGTCCGGGTTGTCCCAGGCGTTGATGTTTCCGGGCCGCGCGACGTAGGGCGCGCTCGGGAACAGCTCCTTCAGCTCGGGAATCAGGGGGCCGTTCGGGCCATCCTCGAAGCTCGTGGTGAGGATCGTCGGAAGCCGGAAGTACTTCGCCAGGTCGGCAAGCGCGAGCACGGCGTTCTTGAAGTCGTCCGGCGAGAAGTCCGCGACCAGGTTGCAGAGGCCGGACTGGTGATCGACGAGCAGAACGGCCGCGTCGGCTTTGTCGAGGCGGCGGTAGGTGAATGTGGGGGCCATCGGGTCTCCCTCGGGTAAGAAGGTCAAGCGTGCCATTCAACCTCGACGCTTGCGAGCCTCTACGCGTTTCCGCAACGCCTTCAAGCTGTCGACCTGCATCGTGGCGAAGCTCGCGAGCCAGCCGTCGCGGATCTGTTGCAGCGGGCGCGCGTTCAGCGTGTAGAGCTGCGCCTTCCCCTCGCGCTGCGCGTCCACGACGCCGCACTCCTTGAGGATGCGCAGGTGGCGCGAGATCCCGGGGCGCGAGGTCGAGGCGAAGCTCGTGGCGATGTCCCCGGCCATGAGCGTGCCGCGATCGCGAAGCAGCGCGAGGATCTCGCGCCGCGTCGGGTCGGCGATCGCGGTGTAGGCGTCCCTAGCGCTCAACGATCGCCCGCAGCGCCTTCAGGTGCTTCACGTCCCAGCCGCCCTCGTAGCCCTCGAGGTTGTCCGCAGCCTCCGCGCCGAGCCGCTCGAAGCCGTGATGGAAGAGCTCCACCAGCGTGCCGCCGTAGATCGGCGTGAGCCGGATCGTCCAGAACGTCGGCACCGGCCAGGCGTTCGGTGGCGTCCAGTTGCTCTCGAACGTCAGCTCGCGCGCGGGGTCGAAGGCGAGGACCGATCCGCCGTAGTGTCGGCGCTCGCCGTCGATCTCGACGCTCATGTCGACGTTTCCGCCGACGCGCGGCTCGAGGACGTGGAGCGTGTGTCCGCGCCCCAGCCACGCGACAATCGCGTCGAAGGATTCGAACTCGCGCCAGACCTCCGCAGGCGAGGCCTGGATCAGGATGCTCCGCCGGACGTGGAGCGGGCCGATCCGGGTTCCCATGGCTGCCCTCCCGGCTCGCGAGGAGCCGTCGAGCAGCTTACGCGTAACGAATCGGTTACGCAATATCCTGAAAGAGCGGGACCGGAACGCCGTAGCCCGTCTCCACGAGCTCGGTGCCCGGGCGCGCGCGTGCGATCGCCTCGCGGATCGGCTTCACGTCGATCGCGCGCGAGAAGCCGGGCAGCCAGTCGTCGTGGTGGCCGAGCAGGACGCGGCGCGGCCGGAGCAGGTCGACCTGGCGCGCGACGAACTGCGCAAGCGACCCCTGGATCGGCTCGCCGTCCACGTTCCCGCGCCCGGCCGCTGCGAGGATCGCGACGTCCGGGCGCAGGTCGCGCAGGATTCCGCTCCAGTGACCCGAGGTGTCCTGGTAGAAGAGCGACCCCTCCGTCGTCTCGAACGAGTAGACCAGGGCGCCGCCGTCGCCGCGCGGACCCTGGGCGCTCGCCCGCAGGTGCGCGATCACGTCGGCGCCCAGCGAGCCGAAGTGCGAAGCCAGCTCGGCGAAGCGCTTCTCCTGCTCCTGGAGCGTGAGGCCGAGATCACCGATGCAGACCTCGTCCGCGGGCGCCATCGCCGTCTGCGACCACACACAAGAGTGTTGGCTCGGGAAGACGTCCACCGTCACGTCGTCCGAAAGCCGAACCTTCTCGCCGCCGGCGACCGGCACCATCTGGCCGACCGGCACGCCCTGCGCCTCCATCACGCGCACGGTCTCGTGCGAGCCGAGGATTCGCGCTCCGGTGCGCTTCGCGATCCGCTCCGCGCCGTAGAGGTGGTCGAAGTGCGAGTGGCCGACGACGATCCAGTCCGCGCGCTCGATCTGCTCGGGGACGAGGCCGACACGCGGCGCGCTCGGCACGCGATCGAGGTACGCGTCGAGGAAGATCACCAGCTCCCCGATCGTGAGCCGGAACGTCGCGCAGCCGAACCACTCGAGCGTCGCCTTGGGTCGGATCATCTCCGGGCCTCCGAGCCGCAGGGCTCGGAACCATCCTATCGCAGCACCTTCTCCGTCTCGATCTGGCCGAAGACGTTGCGCATGGAGTCCGAGAAGATCTCCTCGCGCTTGCCCTCGAGTGGATAGAACGGGTACGCGAAGATCAGGAACGCCTCGACCCAGTTGGAGAGCGTCGCCTTGCGCTGGTAGGTCGCCACCGGGCGCCCGCCTTTCTGGGCGATCCGGGCGCTGATCGTGTAGTCCCAGTCGAAGGGCATGGGAATGACGGTGAGGCTCAGCAGGCTGATGGTTCCGCTCAGACACTGCTGCTTGAACGAGGACTCCTCCAGGAAGTCCACCTCGATCTCGTAGTCGAACGCCGCGCGCGCCGTGGCGAGCTTCGCGCGCCGCTCGGGGCTGTTCACGTCGTCGGGAAGCTCGGTGAAGGTCTCGTAGCGCGAGATGTTCGTGATCTCGCCGAGCGCGTCGCGGAACAGGTTGTCGAAATCCTTCACGCCCGTGTACTGCAGCTTCGGAATCGCGTCGAAGCCGTGCTGCTGCGACAGGTGCCGAAACACGAAGAGCACGCTGACCTGCGGCGCGTCGCTGTTCCGCGTGACGGGTCCCGGAAACGCGCCGGCCAGCGGCGACCGCGTGGCCGCGCAGCCGGACAGCAGCGCGCCGAGCAGAACGAGGACTGCGATGGGCTTCACCTTTCCTCCGGCGGGGTTGCATCGCCCGCGAGGTCACCGCGATGCACGATCCGCGCCCGCTCGGCGAATCTCCGACCAGCTTTTTTGTGGCGAAGCGCCGCAGTCGACCTGCTGGCTGAGTCAGGGCGCCCCGATGCGAAGCGCTCTTCCCGCCGAAAGCGCGCGAGACGCGGCACGCGCCTTGCGATCCGAGCGGGCAATGACGGATTTGCGGCGACTCGAGCGCGCGAGCGCGCTGGCATTCCCGGCTCAAATGGCAGCGCTGGCGGGACTCATGGCTGCTGGGACGGCGGCCGCCGCCGTCGCATTCCTCGCAGGCGCGTTGGTGGGGGCCCTCGTCGTCCCGCCTCTCTCCCGCCGCTGGCCCGAGGCGACCGCGATGTTCGCGATCGGCGGGCTCGGCATGGTGCTCGGGTGGTGGGCCGATCTCGGCTTTCGCAGCGCGGCGGAGGCGGCTCCGCACGCGTCGGCGGCACTCGACACGATCTGGTGTCGGTCTCCGCTCGGCGGCGAGACCGGCTCGGGGCATCTGCTGTCGTCGATGAACGCGGGGATGCTCGCCTTCGGCGTGCCGGCGTCCGCGCTCGCGCACCGGGCGCGCGCGGGCACGCACGAACCCGGATCGGTCTTCTCGTGCGCGCTCGCGATGGTCGCCGGCATGACCGCCGGGTCCTTCGTGGCGTCGCGGCTCGCGCTCTCGCTCGACCCGGCGCCAGCCGTCCTGGTCGACTGGGCCGGGATGACGATCGGAATGCTCGCCGGAATGATCGCCGCGCAGGCAGCGCTTCGCCGCCTCGGCGCGCGATCGCCGCGAGCGGTCGCGCGATCGCTCTCCTAGGTCGCCATCGCCAGTGATTCGCAGGCCTCGATGCAGCGATTGCACGACTCGAGGCACGCCTTGCACGCCGCGTGGTGATCCGCGTGCTCCTTGCAAGCTGCCGCGCAATCGCGGCAATACTGCGCGCAGGCCGCGACGTACGCGCGCAGCGTCTTCGTCTGC
>CAZMKX010000217.1:0-6559 GCA_964566375.1 uncultured Myxococcales bacterium | reverse complement strand
CCGCCATGTGCTCGTCTCCTCCGCGCTGTGGCGCGTGCTATCCGGCGCGGCCATGACGGAGAAGTCTTCCGGGTGTTGCACCGGTGCACGCGCCGTCTTCGAAGGTGACTTCGCCGTTGACGATGATCGCCCTGTAGCCGATCGCGCGCTGGACGCGCCGCCATTCGCCGCCGGGGAAGTCGTATGTGACATCGCCGATCCACGGAGGATCGATCTCCAGCGCATCGAGGTCGTAGACCACCACGTCGGCCGCGGCCCCCTCTTCGAGCACGCCGCGATCCTGGAACCCAGCTGCCTGCGCGGGCAGGTTCGAGAGCCGGTAGTGAGCTTCCTCGAGGGTCACCACCTGCTCGTCGCGCACGAGCCAGGTGAGGAAGTCCGTCGTGTACGAGCCTCCCGTGAAGAACTTCGTGTGCGCGCCGCCGTCGGAGACGCCGGGAATCGCGTAAGGCGATCCGTTCATCATTTCCGCCATGAAAGCGGCGTTCGAGCCCTTGTCGGGCCCGAGGAACTCGACCTCCAGATTCCCCGACAGCGACAGATCGAGGATCACCTCGACGTGGTGCTTGCCCTGCGCCTCGGCGATCTCGCCCACGGACCGGCCTAGATAGGGCTCGAGCTCTCGACGTCCGCCCACGCCGTGAACGATCAGGTTCCGCGGATTGCCGCCGACTCCCGCTTGAATCACCTGCAGCCGCCGATCGGCGCTTTCCGCCTCCGCGACGAGCGCGCGCCGAAGTTCCGGGTCCTGCATCTTCTCGATCTTCTCCGCGCGGGATCCCGTCGTGACGGTCCGCCAGGCCGGGGAGGCGTCGTAGAGGTTCCAGTGCTCGAGCGTGAAGGCGAAGCCGGAGCGGCCCGTGCCGCATTGCGCGTAGATGGGCAGTCCCCGGCTGCGGCAGTCGTCGATCCAGCGCAGCGGCCTGCGATGGACCTCGGGGTCCTTGCGCGAGGGTGCCACCACGTTGTGTAGCACCGGGCGTCCGGCGGTAGCCGCCAGCTTCTCCAGGAACACCCGATCCCGGCGCGCGTCTCCCTCGGCCTGCGTGATCTGGATGAAGCCCTCGCCGCGCTCCCGGAGGACGCTTGCGAGCGCGAGGATGTCGGCGTCGCACATGGTGTCCGTCACCATGGGCGAGCCGTCGAAGTCGGCCTGCACCGAGTCGGGGCCGAGCCGCTGGATGGAGAAGCCGCACAGGCCGGCGTCCATCCCCTCGTGGAGCAGGCGCTGCATCTCCCGGCGCTCCGCGTCGGTCGCGGGCCGACGCTTCGCGGCCTCGAGGCCCATCACGTAGGTCATCAGCGAGGCCGTCGGCATGTACTGGATGACGTTCACGCCCTTGGGCGTGCGCTCGAGGCTGTCCAAGTACTCCGGAATCGTCTCCCAGTCCCACGAGAGCCCGCGCCTCATCGATTCGAAGGGGATCGCCTCGGTGCGGGTCATCGTGAGCATCGATCGCTCGCGGAACTCGGGCCGTACCGGCGCGAAGCCGAAGCCGCAGTTCCCCAGGACCACCGAGGTGACGCCGTGCCAGCCCGAGATCGTGCACCACGGGTCCCAGCGGATCTGGGCGTCGTAGTGGGTGTGCAGGTCGACGAAGCCGGGCGCGACGACGAGCCCGGTCGCGTCGATCTCCCGCGTCGCGCTGCCTCGCGAGCTCCCCCCTAGGCGGGCGATTCGCCCGGCTTTGATGCACAGATCGCCGGTGAAGCGCGGCGTGCGCGCGCCATCGACGATGGTGCCATTCCGGAGCTGAAGATCGAACTCGGGCATGAACGGTCCTCCCCTGAGCTTCCCCAGCGCTGCTGAAATGGTAGACCAAGCGCGGACGATTCGTGTACCCGGAGAGCGACGTCGCGTCCAGTGTGGCGGTTTCCAAAGATCCGTGCTCACAGCCGATCTGCGTCGCCTGGCAAGGCCCCCGGCTCGAGGCTTCCCTGGCTGCCCGCTCTTCGAGTACCCTGACCCGCGGCATTGCCATTCGCAGGATGAGGCACTCGAGCCATGGCCAGCGCACCGCGAGCGAACGGCCGGACCGATTGGCGCAGCCACTACAGCGCATGCACGGTCAGCGCGGACGAGGCGGTCTCGCACATCAAGTCCGGCGACCGCGTGGCGCTGTCGATCGCTCAGGCGACACCTTTCACGCTTTGCCCCGCGCTCGGAGCGCGCCTGATGGATCTGGAAGACGTCGTCGTCAACCACGGCGCGGCGCTGGTGGATTGGGATCTGCCCGGCCTGGGAGAACGCTTCCGGCTGGAGTCGATGTACCTTTCGCCGTTCGATCGATCGCTCTACTGGCGAGGCTCGGCCGACTTCACGCCCATCTCCTACTACCGCGAGGGTGTGCTGCCTCCGTCGCTCGAGAGCTTCAACGTGTACCTCATGACCGTGTCGCCGCCCGATGCGAACGGCGACTGCAACTTCGGCGACAGCCAGATCATGTCGAAGCTCCTCGCGCGCAACGCGAGCCTGGTCATCGCCGAGATCGACCCGAGCTTCGTTCGCATCGGCGGTGACAATTCGATCCACGTCTCGGAGATCGATTGGTTCGTCGAGCGACAGATCGGATTTCCGGAGGCGCCGCTGCCCGCGCCGTCGGCGGAGGAGAAGGCCACCATCTCGACGATTTGCCAGACGGTCGCCCGCGAGCTGATTCCCGATCGCGCGACGATCCAGATCGGTGTCGGCTCCTGCTCGGGGATGCTCGGCTACTTCCTCGGCGACAAGCACGACCTCGGGATGCAGACGGAGATCATCCCCTTCAATACCGCGAATCTCGTCCGGGACGGCGTGATCACGGGAAAGTACAAGAAGCTGTATCCGGGGCTCGTGGTGGGTAGCGGGTTCGCGATCCTGACCCCGCGCGCCGAGCTCGAGTTCGCAGACCGCAACCCCGTGTTCGAGCTCTACGACTTCAACCTCACCGATGACATCCGGCTGATCGCGCGCGAAGAGGGCATCATCTGCGTGAACAACGCGCTTGCGGTCGACCTCACGGGCCAGGCCGACAGCGAGTCGATCGCCCACCAGATGTACACAGGCACCGGAGGGCAGACCGCGTTCGCGGTGGGCGCCTCGCTCGCGGGTGGCAAGTCGATCATCGTGACGCCGTCGACCTCGCTGGTGAAGGGCGAGCGCATCTCGAGGATCGTCTCGGGCCTCGCCCCCGGAAGCGTCGTCACCGCTCCTCGCACGTTCGTGCACTACGTGGTGACCGAGTACGGGGTCGCCAAGCTGATCGGCAAGTCGATTCGCGAGCGTGCGCGCGAGCTGATCGCCGTCGCCCATCCCGATTTCCGTTCCGAGCTCGCCGGCGAAGCCAAGCGCATGTACGGGTGATGACGGAGCCCTTCGGAGTCGAAAGGAGACCGGAGCGATGCGAGACGTGGCTGCGAAGACCGCCTTCATCAAGGGCAGCGCCAGCGGCATCGGCCTGGGCATGGCGAGGGCTTTCTCGGACGTATCCGCTCGCACGGCGAGGGGGCACATCGTGACCGCCTCCTCGATGGCGGGTTTGGTCAACTCGGGTGCGGGCTGGGGGCCGTACAGCGCCAGCAAGTACGCCGCTGTCGCGTTGAGCGAGGTGCTCTACAGCGAGCTGAAGGGGACGAACATCGGAAAGGCCGGCAGGGATCGCCCCATCCGCTACGGCCGATCCAAGCGCGCACCGATCGTCGATGGCAACGGCCGCAGCGTGAACGACGCTCTCGGCCGCGGGCTGGTTCCCGACGTCGTCGGCCGGCTCGTGCTCGAGGCCATCGTGCAGGACCAGTTCTACGTGTTCACCGACCCGCGCATGTGGCAGGCCGTCGGGCGCCGGTTCGAGCGAATTCGGCAGGGGTTCGATTGGTCTGCGTGGAGCCGCGCGCTGGTCGAATCGCGCGCTCCCGGCGCGGTCCTCGAGTCGCGCGGGGCGGTGCGGCGAGCGACGCTGGACTCCGAGGCGCGGTAGCATCGAGTCCTTCCCATCTCGCCCGAGGGAGGTCGTGTTGGACCAGCTCAGCGGACGCGTCGCCGTGATCACCGGAGCGGCCAGCGGGATCGGCCGCGGAATGGCCCGCGCGTTCGCCCGCGAGGGGATGCGGCTGGTGCTCGCGGACATCGAGCCGGGCGCGCTCGAGAGCGTTCGGGCGGAGCTCGCCGCGGGAGGCGCAGAGGCGCTCGCGGTGCCGAGCGACGTCTCGCAGGCGGAGTCCGTGGAGGCGCTCGCCGAGCGCGCATACCAGCGCTTCGGCGCCGTGCACGTGCTCTGCAACAACGCGGGCGTGTTCGCGAGTGGAGTTGCCTGGGAGCAGACGCTCGACGACTGGCGTTGGGTGCTGGGGGTGAACCTGTGGGGCGTCGTGCACGGCGTCCGCAGCTTCGTGCCCCGCATGCTCGGGTCGGGTGAGCCCGGCCACGTCGTGAGCACCGCTTCGGGCGCCGGTCTGGTCTCGCTGGCGGGCACCGCGTCCTACAACGTCTCGAAGCACGCGGTGGTCACGCTCTCCGAGACCATGGCCCAGGAGCTGGCCGCGCGCGACGCCGCGATCCGCGTCTCGGTGCTGTGTCCCGGGCCGATCAACACCGCGATCACACGCTCGGATCGCAACCGGCCCCGCGGACTCGGCACGAGCCGGGAGACGCGAACGGATCAGCGCCTACGCGGGATGCTCGAGCAGGGGATGGACCCCGATCAGGTCGGGCGCATCGTCGTCGACGGCATACGCTGCGACCGCTTCTACATCCTCACGCACGACGATCTGAGGGCAGGCGTCGAGCGGCGCATGCGGACCATCCTGGAGGACCGCGACCCGGCGGCCGAGCGCCGCCGAAGACGACCCGCTCCGCCTGCGCCTCCTCCGAGCACAGTGCGAGAAGCGTGAAGCCGGAAACTCCGGGGGAGAATCGTCGCGTGAGCGAGTCGAAGTGGATCAAGCCCGCTTGGCTCGACACGGTGCGCGAGGAGATCGTGGAGCCGGAACGCCGGATCGTCGACCCCCACCACCACCTCTGGAGCAGCGACGGGCTCATCCCGTACGCGATCGAGGATCTGTGGGCCGACACCGGGAGCGGGCACAAGGTCGAGCAGACGGTGTTCATGGAGTGCCGCTCGGAGTACCGCTCCGACGGGCCCGAGCACCTGCGGTCGCTGGGCGAGGTCGAGTTCGTGACGCAGGTCGCCGAGCGGACGGAGCGCGATCCGAAGGGGCGCGCGCGCATCGCTGCGCTCGTCTCGCACATCGACCTGACGCTCGGCGACGCGGTCGAGGAGGTCGTGCACCTGCACGAACGGCACGGCCGGGGGCTGTTCCGGGGCGTCCGACATGCGGGCGCACGAGCGCGCGAGAACGACGGGGTGATGCTGCGCGGCGGCGCCCCGGAGGGACTCTACGGACGCGACGACTTCCGCCGCGGCGTCCGCGTGCTCGGCCGGCTCGGGCACAGCTACGACACCTGGCACTACCACTTCCAGACCCGCGACTACATCGCGCTCGCGCGCGCGGTCCCCGAAACGGTCATGGTGCTGGATCATTTCGGCACGCCCCTCGGCGTCGGGATCTACGCCGACCGGCGCGAGGAGATCTTCGCGGAGTGGCGCAAGGACATCTCCGAGCTCGCGCGCTGCGAGAACGTCGTGGCGAAGCTCGGCGGGCTCGCGATGCCCGACAACGGCTTCGGGTGGATGGGCCGCGCGCTTCCTCCGACCTCGGACGAGATCGTCGAAGCGCAAGCGCGCTACTACCTCCACGCGATCGACTGCTTCGGCCCCGACCGCTGCATGTTCGAGAGCAACTTTCCCGTCGACAAGATGTCGCTCTCCTATCCCGTGCTCTGGAACGCCTTCAAGAAGATGGTGAAGAGCTTCTCGGACCCCGAGAAGGACGCTTTGTTTCGCGGCACGGCGACGCGTGTGTACCGGCTCTGAAGAGAGGCGGGATCTCGGGCCGAGTCAGGGCAGGGCGAGGAGCAGCTCCGCGACGAGGTCCGGTGCCTCCATGGGCAGGAGGTGCCCGCCGTCGAGCTCGAGGAACCGGCTCGCGGGCAGGCGCTCGCAGAGCGCCTCGAACATCGCGACCGGGAAGTAGCCGCGACCGGCGCGCACGACACAGGTCGGTACGCGAACGGCCTCCGCGGCCGCCAGCACGTCGACGCAGCCGGTGTTCGCGAAGATCGCAGCCTCGACCTCGCCCGCGCAGCAGAGCTCCACCTCGCCATCGTCGCGGTCGCGCAGGCCGTGCTCGAGGTAGACCTCGAAGGCGCGCGGCTGCCAGCCGGCGAACATCGGCTTGTCGCGCCAGGCTGCCGCGGCCGCGGCGCGCGAGGACCAGATCTGGCGCCGCTTCCGCGCTTGCTCCGCGATCGCCAGGGGCGGCGGCTCCGGAGCCGGGCTCGTCCCGCTCGCGACTGCGCGCGAGGGCGCCGTCACGGGATCGAGCAGTACCAGCCGCCGATACCACGCGGGCCGCTCGGCAGCGGCCAGGAGGGCTACCGCGCCACCCAGCGAATTGCCCACCACCAGATCGACGGCGGTATGCCCGCAGAGATCGAGCGCCCAGCGCGTGACGGCCAGCC
>CAZMKX010000216.1:5095-6559 GCA_964566375.1 uncultured Myxococcales bacterium | reverse complement strand
GCCAGTCGATCGTGATCGTGTCCTCGAGGTAGCCCTGCCAGCGCGCGGTCTCGGGGCGGAGCACGATCGGCTCAGTCGGCGGGGACGACGGAGACCTCCGTCTTGACCGAGTTCGCGATGAAGCACTCGCGGTGAGCGACCTCGTGCAGCTTGGTGAGATCCTCCGCGCCTGGCGTCTTCTCGCCCGAGAAGCGCACCCGGGGATGCAGCTCGACGCGGGTGATCGCGAGCTTTCCGTCGGCGTTCTTCTCCATGTGCCCCACCGCGTCGTCCTCGTAGGACTCGACGGTGAAGCGCCTTCGGGCGGCGACGGCCAGGAAGGTCAGCATGTGGCAGCTCGAGAGCGCCGCCACCAGCGCCTCCTCGGGATTCGGCAGCTCCGCGCGGCCGCGGTACTCCGGTGCCGCCGAAGCGTCGAGCCCGACGCCTCCGGCGAACCGCCAGCGGTGGGTGCGGTCGTACGTCTCGTAGCTGAACGGCGCATCGCCACGCGTCCAGCGTACCTGCGTCCGGTGCTCCGACATCTCCCGGCGTCCCTCCCGCTCAGCGGTTCACGGTGGCGTCTTCGCCGATCACGATGTCGCCCGTCTCCGCGTCCTCGAACGATTCGAGCACCGAGGCGTCCTCCCAGACCGGGATGCCGTGCTGCTTGTACAGCTCGCGCGTGCGCGGAGTGACCGCGCCGACGCGCACGAGGGCGGGCATCATCAGGTCCTTGAACGAGTGGATGTGGCCGGGCGGCAGCTTCGCGTTGATGCCCGCTGCGCCGGCCTCGATCATGCCCTTGATGAAGTCCTGCGGGTCGATGCCGACGTTCTCGAGCACCTTCAGGAAGCCGGGATCCGGCCGTCGCGGGCCCGTGCCGTCGACGCCACCCTGCGAGTCGACCATCGACTTCACGGCGTCGAACGCGAACTGCGCGATGTCCTCGCGCTCGTCCGGGTGCATCGCCGCGATCGTCTCCTTCACGTAGACGTTGCCGAAGGCGACGTGGCGCGATTCGTCCTGCAGCACGTAGTGGGTCAGGTCCTTGAGCAGCGGGCAGGTGGCCTGGCGCCGCATGTTGTGGAAGGCGGCCAGTGCGAGGCCCTCGACGACCATGTTCATGCCGATCAGGATCTTCACGAAGTGGTTGCCCTGCAGCGTCAGGTCGATGACCTCTTTCAGCCAGGGCGAGATCGGATAGACGATCGCGAGCTTCCGGATGTAGCGCTCGTACACCTCTACGTGTCGCGCCTCGTCCATGGTCTGGGTGGCGCCGTACAGCTTCGCCTCGTAGTCGGGCACCGCGTGGGTGAGCGTCGCCGCCGTCATCAGCGCGCCCTGCTCGCCGTGCAGGAACTGCGAGAGCAGCTGGGCCGTCGCGTGCGCGGTGAACAGGTCGCGCTGCGACTGCGACAGCTTCTGGAAGAACGGCACGCGGTGGAACATGAAGCGGTCCTCGCCGACGATCGGCTTGGACGG
>CAZMKX010000216.1:0-4995 GCA_964566375.1 uncultured Myxococcales bacterium | reverse complement strand
AGAACGGCACGCGGTGGAACATGAAGCGGTCCTCGCCGACGATCGGCTTGGACGGGTCCACCGCGACGCTCCAGTCGAGCTGGCTCTCGCCGTCCCACTGGTTCTGCTTCGCCTTCGAGTAGAGGTTCCGAAGCTTCTCGATGTCGATCGAGTAGTCGAACTGCCAGGCGACGTCCATCGGCGTCTTGTAGGTGTCCAGGACCTGCCAGTCCATGCGCGGCACGACGTTCGGGGTGGCCATCAGTGCGGATCCTCCAGGATGTAGCGACAGATCATCTCGGTGAGACCCTCGAGCACGCGCTCGGGGGCGGGATCGGGAACGCGGTGGACGAGGACCTCCGTCGCCGCGCTGCGGATCGCGTGACGGATCAGGAACGAGGCCGCGAGTGGGTCGACGTCGCGGCGCATCAGGCCGCGGCGCTGGCCGTACGCGATCAGGTCGCGGAAGCGCTCGATCGAGACCTGCTGGATGCGCGCGAGTCGCGAGCGCACGTCGCTGTCGCGCTCGCCGAGCTCGAGCAGCACCAGGTACAGTCCTCCGTCGCGGCGCAGCTCGCGGTAGCGTTTGGCCAGGTCGTCGGCGATCGCGCGCCGCGGGTCGTCGCCGAGGTACCGCTCGAAGTCGAGCTCGCTGCGGTTCTGCGCGAGCTGTCGATCGCCCCAGTCGTCGATCAGCGCGAGCAGGAGCGCGCGCTTGTCGGGGAAATGGTGGTACAGCGTGCCCACGCCGACGCCCGCGCGCTCGGCGACGTCGGCCATCCCGCTGGCTTCGTAGCCGCGGCGCGCGAAGAGCGCCTCGGCCGCGACCAGGAGCTTGCGGCGCGTCGCGATTCCGCGCGCCTGCGGACGGGCGCTGCGAAGAGAGACGACGGAGGCGCGGGGAGAGCGTGCCATCGCGCCGCAGTCTACGCGCAGTGGAAACCGAACGCAAGTTCGGATTCATGACACTTT
Source organism: uncultured Myxococcales bacterium (assembly GCA_964566375.1). Taxonomy (GTDB): domain Bacteria; phylum Myxococcota_A; class UBA9160; order SZUA-336; family SZUA-336; genus VGRW01. Next base: position 4,044 of record CAZMKX010000216.1, on the reverse strand, counting down.
CGGCAATGAATCCGTATAGTTGGAAGCCAGAATGATTCGGAGGATCAGCTCCGCTCAGTCCAGCCGGCGAAAGCGCACGGGCAGGCCGTCCCGCGGCTTCGAGATCGGCGCCTGCTGAACCGGCATGGTGTAGCCCGCGGGCACTTCGAGCGCGAAGCGCACCAGGAGCTGGTGCATCACGAGCTTCACCTGCGCCTCGGCGAAGCGCCGGCCCAGGCACATGTGCGGGCCGCCACCGAACGGAACCCACTGGTGCGTGTGGCGCTCGTGCTCCGCGCGCGACGGGGCGAAGCGCTCCGGATCCCAGCGGAACGGGTCCGCCCAGTGCTCTTCCATGTGGTGGGTGTGGATCGGCGACAGCACCACCATGCTGTTCGCCGGGATGCGGAAGCCGCCGATCTCGAAGTCCGCCGTCGCGACGCGCGGAATCACCGGCAGCGGCGGGTAGCGGCGCAGCGTCTCGTTCATGGCGAGGCCCAGTGCGTCGAGCCTGCCGAGCTCTTCGAAGCCCGGCTGCGGATTTCCGAGCGCGCGGCTCTCCTCTCGGGCGCGCTCCTGCCAGTCCGGGTGCACCGCGAGCTCGTAGGTGAGCGAGGTCAGCGTGCTCGTGGTGGTGTCGTGCGCCGCCATCATCAGGAAGATCATGTGGTCGAGCACTTCGTCGTCGCGGAAGACGTCGCCTTCCTCCGTGCGGGCGCGACACAAGCGGCTGAAGATGTCGGGGCCCTGGTCGGCGTGCTTCTTCTCGAGCATCGCGCGCAGCAGGTCGAGCATGAACTCGCGACCGCGCAGTCCGCGATAGAACTCGAGTCCCGGAATGCGCAGGCGGATGCGCGACATCGACGCGGCCACCATGTCCTCGAAGGCCCGGTTCATGCGGCTCGTCGACGGGCCGAGATCCATGCCGACGAAGATCTTCGCCGCGAGCTCGAGCGTGAGCCGCTTGTACGCGGCGAACGCGCCGATCGGCTGGCCGCTCGCGTCCCAATCCGCGATTCCGCTCGCGATGTGCGGCCCCATCCGCTCGGCGTAGTCCCGCAGTACGGGGCGCGTGAACGCCTCGTGCATGATCTTGCGGTGATGCACGTGCTCCGCGCCGTCGCGCAACAGGAGGCCGTTGGGGAAGATCCTTCCCATGATCTGGGTCCAGGGCTTCCGCGCGGAGAAGATCTGCTCGCGATCGAGCAGAACCGTGCGGTTCGCATCGGGCCCGAACAGGTTCACCATCCGAAACGGCCCGCCGACCTGCGCCACGACGGGGCCGAGCTCGGCGAACTGCGCGGCGAGGTTCGACAGCATGTCGACGCGACCGCCCCCGGCGGTGACGAGCATCCGGATCGCGCGCAGCGGCTTGAGCCGCGGAACTTCGGAGAACGGCTTCGCGGCGGAGTCCATGGACGACCTCAGGGAGTGGGCTTCCACTCCTTCGGTAGCGCAATTCGCAAGAGGGAGCGATCTCGCTCGCTCGCCAGATAGAGCGCGCCGTCGCTGCCGGCGGCGATCCCGTTGAAGATGAACGAGGGCGGCTGCGCGTCGGTCGCGGTGGTGGCGGAGGGAGGAACGCTCGCGATCGGCACGACCTTTCCGTCGGGCGAGACGTACGCGACCCGGCCCGCGCTGGCCTCGACCACGGCGAAACCCCCGGCGAACGCGGCGATGCCCTCGGGATCGGCGAGTCCGCGCGCGACGACCTCGGGCTTCGCGAGCGTCTCCCCCGCGCGCGTCAGGCGCAGCACCTCGCCCCGCTTCCGATCGGTCACGAAGAGGTCGCCGGCCAGCACCGCGAGGCCGGTGGGTGCTTCGAGGTTCTCGGCGAGCGGCTTCATCCCGCTCTTTCCGACCGTCACGACGCGGTGCTTCTTGTGCTCGGCTACGGCGATCTCCGAGCCGAAGCGCAGCGCGCTCACCGGCTGACCCAGATCGGTGTACCGTTCCACCACTTTCTCCGCCTTCGGGTCCCAGACGCGCACGTCGCCATCGACCCACGAGCAGAGGATCAGGTTCTCCCCGTCCGTCGCGACCGACAGCGTGCTGCCGATCGGCGACATGCCGAGCACGTTGGGCTGAACCTTCGTCTGCTTCCCGCTCGCTGCGTCGAAGAAGCGCACGGCGTGGAAGTCGGCGACGATCACCTCTCCGTCGCGTGTCGCCACGCCGCCGGGGTGTGCCATTCCGGGGGGCGACAGGTACTGGAGGCTTCCGTCCGGCTCGACGCGCGCCACGAAGCCGTCCACGAAGCTCGAGACGAAGAGCCGGTCCACCGCGTCGAACGTGAAGTTGTCGAGGCCGGGCGAGACGTGCGCGACGACCGTGCGCTTCTCGCCTTCGACGCGGATCACGTCGCCCGCCATCGTGTCGAGAACGTGGAGCCGGCCCTGGCCGTCGAACTTCACGGCGGCCGGCGTCTCGAAGCCGGTCGCCACCGTGCGCAGGTCGCCCGAGTCCACGTCGATGCTCACCACCTCGCCGCGAAACCAGCGCGGGCCGTAGAGGCGATCGTCGGGGCCCCAGTCCATTCCGTTCAGCCCGCAACGTGGACCGAGGTCGCCGCGGATCAGCCGCGGCGCCTTCACGCCCGCGGGGTCCATCTCGTACAGCTTGTCGTCGAAGAAGCACTGCGCGACGAAGAGCCGGCCGTCGTCGCTGAACGTGAGCGGATTCACGCCCGGTGTGACCTTGCCCGCGACGACGCGCGTTCCGTCCGGGCGGAAGCCGGCGACCTCGCCGCTCAGGATCGAGGTCCAGTAGAACGAGCCGTCGGGCGCGAACGCGACGTCGTCGGGGCCGACGACACCTTCCTTCGGCGTCCAGCGCCTGCGCACCTCGCCCGACTCGGGGTCGATCGCGAGCATCTCCGACCCGATCACGGACGTCACGTACAGGAGCCCGTCGGGCCCGAAGTGGATCCCGTTCGCGCCGGAGATCTTCGCTCCGGTTGCGATCGTCTTCACTTGACCGGGGAGCGGGGAGCTCTGCGCCCCCGCCAGACCGGAAACGAGCCAGAGGACCACGAGAACCGCTGCACGCATCGCCGACCCTCCCGCGTGAAGTATGCCCGAAGCCCGTGGTACAAACGCGAGATGGCAGGAGGCGGTCGCTACCGGCTCTCGGTCGATACCGGCGGCACCTTCACCGATGTCGTCGTGGCGGACGCCGAAGGTCGCCTCACGATCGGCAAAGCGCCCACGACGCCCGAGCGCATCTTCGACGGCCTGCGCGACGCGCTCGCCTCGGCGGCGGAGCAGATCGCAGCACCACTCGGCGAGCTGCTCGCGCGCTCGGAGGTGCTGATCTACGGAACCACCCGGGCGACCAATGCGATCGTGACGGGGCGGACCGCGAAGACCGCGCTGCTCGTGACGGACGGATTCCGCGACACCCTCGTGATCAAGGAAGGCGGCAAGGCCGATCCGCACGACTTCTCGAAGCCGTATCCAGAGCCGTACATCCCGCGGCGTCGCACGTTCGGCATTGCCGAGCGCATCGATGCGGAGGGAGGTGTGGTGCGCCCGCTCGACGAGTCACAGGCGCGGTCCGTGCTCGGGAAGCTCGCCGGGCAGGGCTACGACGCGGTCGCGGTCTGCCTCCTCTGGTCGATCGTGAATCCGGCGCACGAGCTCCGTCTCGGTGAGCTGATCGAGGAGATCCTGCCCGCCAGCGCCTACACGCTCTCGCACCGGCTGAATCCGATCCTGCGGGAGTACCGCCGTGCGTCCTCGACGGCGATCGACGCGTCGATCAAGCCGCTCATGCAGGATCACCTGCGCGAGATGGCCGAGGACCTGCGCGCGGCGGGCTTTGCCGGCGAGCTTCTGGTCAGCACGAGCATGGGGGGCTGCATGGACGTCCGCTCCGTCGCCGAGCGGCCGATCCATTCCGTGCGCTCGGGTCCGGCAATGGCGCCGGTCGCGGGCGCCGCGTACGCGGCGCTCGAGGGCGCGGGCGACACCGCGATCGTCGTAGACACGGGCGGGACGACCTTCGACGTGGCGCTGATCCGCGACGGCCGGATCGTGTCGACCCAGGAGACCTGGCTCGGTCCGC
>CAZMKX010000215.1:2060-6589 GCA_964566375.1 uncultured Myxococcales bacterium | reverse complement strand
GCCGAAGCGGTCGCGCAGCGGCGAGGTGAGCAGGCCCGCGCGCGTGGTCGCGCCGATCAGCGTGAAGCGCGGCAGGTCGATCTTCACCGTCTGCGCGCTTGGCCCCTGCCCGATCACGAGGTCGAGCTTGAAGTCCTCCATCGCGGGATAGAGGATCTCCTCGACGGCTGGCGCCAGTCGGTGGATCTCGTCGATGAAGAGCACGCCGCCGGGCTCGATGTTCGTCACGATCGCCGCGAGGTCTCCCGCGCGCTCGATCACCGGCCCCGCGGTCACCCTCAGCGGCGCTCCCATCTCGCGCGCGATCACGTGAGCGAGTGCGGTCTTGCCCAGGCCCGGCGGCCCATAGAACAGGACGTGGTCGAGCGCCTCGCCGCGCTCCCGCGCGGCGCGGATGAAGACGCGCAGGTTGTCGCGCAGCGCGTCCTGCCCCACGAACTCTTCGAGCGAGCCGGGGCGGAGCTTGTCCTCGACGCCGCGATCGAGATCGGCGACGTCGCCGCGGAGCGTCTCATCCCGAGGCGGCACGCAGGGACTCCTTGATCAGCGCCTCGAGGCTCGCGCCTTCGGGCAGCACCTCGAGCGCGCGGCGCACCGCGCGTTCGGCGTGCGGTCGAGGGTAGCCGAGGTTGCACAGCGCGCTCTCCGCCGCGGCGGCCGAATCGGGCACCGCCGGGCGCTCCGGTCGCGTTTCCACGTCGAGGCCGAGCACCTTGTCGCGCAGCTCGAGGAGCATCCGCTCGGCGGTCTTCTTGCCGACGCCGGGGATGCCGGTGAGCGACGCGAGGTCGCCGGCGCGCAGCGCCGCGACGAGCTTCGCCACCGGCAAGCCCGACAGGATCGCGAGCGCGAGCTTCGGGCCGACACCGCTCGTCGCGAGCAGGAGCCGGAACAGCGCGCGTTCGGTCTCGGAGATGAAGCCAAAGAGCTGGAACGCGTCCTCGCGCACGTGCGTGTGGATGCGCAGCCGGACGATCTTGCCCTCGTCGGGGAGCTCGAAGAACGTCGAGAGCGGCACGCGCACCTCGTAGCCGACGCCGTTCACGTCGAGCACCACGGCCTCGGGGCTCTTCTCGACCAGCGCGCCCTCGATCCGCGCGATCACGGCCGGCGCTCCAGGCCACGCGACGCGCGCAGGACCGACGCGCGCACGCGCAGCCCCATGCCGTGGCAGATCGCGACCGCGAGCGCGTCGGCCTCGTCGCTCGGCGGCGGTGCGGCCAGGCCGAGCAGTCGCTGCACCATCCGCATCACCTGCGCCTTCTCGGCGCGGCCGTAGCCGGTGACGGCCGATTTCACCTGCTGCGGCGTGTACTCCGACGGTCCGAGCCCGGCGGTTCCGCAGGCCGCGAGCGCGACGCCGCGCGCGTGCCCGAGCACCAGCGCGCTGCGCGCGTTCTTCGCGCTGAAGATCGACTCGAGCGCGGCGGTTTCGGGCGCGAGCTCGTCGATCGCGCACGCGAGCGCCCGCTGCAGGTACGCCAGCCGATCCGCGAGCGTGTCGCCCTTCGCGCGGATCGTGCCGCCGCCGATCCGGCGCAAGGTCGAGCCCTCGACGCTGACCACGCCGTAGCCCGTGGCAATGGAGCCCGGATCGATTCCCAGGACCCGCACTCGACCCCCCGGCCGGTTACACGACCGGCTGCGAGTCTACTGCGAACCTCCGGCCGCCGCGAGAAGCTCCTCGTCGGAGACGTCGAAGTTCGCGTAGACCTCGGCCACGTCCTCGTGCGCGTCGAGCTCCTCGTAGAGCTTCAGCATCAGCTCGGCGTTCTCGCCCGCGATCGTGACGCTCGTGCCCGGCACCATCTGCAGCTTGGCCGAAGCGGCGGTGAAGCCCTGGCCTTCGAGGGCGGTCTTCACCGCGTCGAAGTCCTCCGGGGCGGTCTGGACGCGCAGAGCGTCGTCGTCCTCGACGATGTCGAGCGCGTTGGCCTCGATCGCCGCCTCGGTGAGCTTGTCCGCGTCGACCGAGGCGCGATCGAACTCGAGCACGCCGCGGCGCTCGAACATGTAGGCGACGCAGCCGTTCGTGCCGATGTTGCCCTTGAAGCGGCCGAAGATGTGGCGCAGCTCGCCGAAGGTGCGGTTGCGGTTGTCCGAGAGCGTGTCGACGATCACGGCGACGCCGCCGGGGCCGTAGCCCTCGTAGCGGATCTCCTCGATGCGGTCGCCCTCGAGCTCGCCCGTGCCCTTCTTGATGGCCCGTTCCATGTTGTCCTTGGGCATGTTCACGGCGCGGGCCTTCTGCATGGCCAGGCGCAGGCGCGGATTCGCGTCCGGGTCGCCGCCGCCGAGGCTCGCGGCCATGCTGATCTCGCGGATCAGCTGGGTGAACAGCTTGCCGCGCTTGGCGTCAGCCGCGCCTTTCTTGCGCTTGATGGTCGCCCATTTCGAGTGACCGGACATGGATGCTCCTCCAGGCGGGGACCGAGGCGAAACGGGGGATAACACCGGGCCGGATCGCGGTCAATCATTTCAGTCCGGCCGAGCCCGTTGCCGATGGGATGCGCATGGCCGTGCTGCGCGCGCTTCAGGGGCTCGGATGAGCAAAGACGTCACGATCGGGATCGATCTGGGTACGAGCAACTCGTGCGTGTGCGCCGTTCTGGACGGCGTGCCCACCGTGCTCGGCAACAAGGCCGGCGAGCACGTGATCGCATCGGTCGTCGCCTTCCACGAGGACGGCAAGATCGAAGTCGGCAACGGTGCGAAGGCGCGCATCATCCTCGACCCCAAGCACACCGTCTCGTCGGCCAAGCGCCTGATCGGCCGGTACTTCTTCAGCGAGGAGGTGCGCAAGGCGCGCGCCGTCTGCCGCTACGAGATCGTGCCGGGCGAGAACCACGGCGTGCGGATCAAGATCCGCGAGGAGGAGTTCTCGCTGCCCGAGATCTCCGCGTTCGTGCTGAAGGAGATGAAGGAGATCGCGGAGTCGGCGCTCGGCCAGCCCGTCTCGGGCGCCGTCATCACCGTCCCCGCGTACTTCAACGACAACCAGCGCCAGGCGACCAAGGACGCGGGCCGCATCGCCGGCCTCGAGGTCCTGCGCATCCTGAACGAGCCGACCGCGGCGGCGCTGTCCTACGGCTACGGCCGCGACCTGCGCCAGAAGGTCGCGATCTACGATCTCGGCGGCGGCACCTTCGACGTCTCGGTGCTCGAGATCGGCGACGACGTGTTCGAGGTGCTCGCGACCTGCGGCGACACGTACCTCGGCGGCGACGACTTCGACGACCGCGTGATCGACCTGCTCGCCGACAAGGTGCAGTCCGAGCACAACGTGAACGTGCGCTCGAACCCGCACGCTTTCGCGAAGCTGCGCATGGCGGCCGAGAGCGCGAAGATCGAGCTCGCGACGAACGAGTCCGCCGAGATCTCGATCCCGAACCTGGTCGAGCACGAGGGCAAGACCGTCAAGCTCGCGTACACGCTCACGCGCAAGGAGTTCGACAAGCTCACGCGCGACCTGATCCTGCGAACCTTCAAGGTCTGCGACGAGGCGCTGCAGCAGTCGGGGCTCACGGTGCGCGACCTGAACGGCGTGATCCTGGTCGGCGGGCCGACGCGCCTGCCGACGATCCGCAGCGCCGTGCGCGACTACTTCCAGCGCGAGCCCGAGACCGACATCAACCCCGACGAGGTCGTGGCGATGGGCGCGGCGATCCACGCCGCCTCGCTCGCGAGCTCGGACACCGGCAGCTACCTGCTCGACGTCACGCCGCTCACGCTGCGCATGGGCATCGCCGGCGGGCTCTCCGAGCCGATCATCGAGCGCAACAGCCCGGTGCCGATCGACCAGATGCGCGTGTTCACGACGGTGGCCGACAACCAGGACTCGATCGCGGTGCGCATCTACCAGGGTGAGTCGCGCCAGGCCGAGGGCAACACGCTTCTCGGCGAGTTCGAGTTCTCCGGCTTCGAGCCGGGCACGCGCGGCCAGGTGAAGATCGAGGTGACGTTCTCGATCAGCACCGAGGGCATCGTGACGGTTCAGGCCCGCGACCCGAAGACCGGCAGCGAGGCATCGACGACGGTCTCGATGTCGAGCGGGCTCTCCGAGGAGCAGATCCAGGAGATCATGACGCGCGCGCGCACGTCCGACGTCGCCGAGGGCGGGCCGCGAACCCTGCGCGCGAACGAGCCGGTGCCCGTGCTCGACGAGGGCGACGACGTCCTGCTCGACATGGACGCGCTCGAGAGCGACGTCTCGAGCCTGGTCGAGAAGTCCGACGCGGAGCCGCTCTTCGGCCGCGTCGACAAGGATCTCGCGGCCTCGATCCAGGTGGGCGAGACGACGATGGAGCTCGAGCACCCGCCGCGCGCCTTCCTGCCGGCGGACGAGAACGAGATCGATCTCGAGAAAGGCGACGCGGTCGGCGACGACGACGATCAGGTGCTGGGCGACGACTGAGCGGCCGCCGCCAGGTCCTACCGATGACGATGAACCCCTCCGAGATCAAGGCCATGGCGCGCGTGATCGACCGGCTGGACTACTACCGGCTGCTCAAGCTCGATCCGCGCGCGGA
>CAZMKX010000215.1:0-1960 GCA_964566375.1 uncultured Myxococcales bacterium | reverse complement strand
CTTTCGCCAGAAGCTCGACCGCCTCGAGCAGCAGCTGAAGGCCGCGAAGGCCAAGCCGAAGTAAGCCACCTCGTTTGACCCGCGCGCCCGCAGTGGCGCAGAATCGCCTCGGTCAAAATACCCCGAGGTGTGCGATGTCCGAGGCTGCAGCGGCTGCGTCCAAGCCGCTTCCCGTCGTTTCCTTCCTGAAGATCCCCGAGCAGGGACAGCCCTATCTCGAGGGCCACCGCTGCACGTCGTGCAAGGCCGTGTTCCTCGGCGCACGCGACGTATGCTCGTCCTGCGGGGCGCGCAAGCAGTTCGAGGCGATCAAGCTCTCCGACAAGGGCGAGCTCTACGTCTACTCGATCACCTACCGCTCGTTCCCCGGCATCGAGACGCCGTTCGTCTCCGCCGTCGTCGATCTCGAGGGCGGCGGCACCGTGAAGGGAAACCTGATCGGCATCGACGCGGATCCCAAGAAGATCAAGATGGGCATGAAGGTCGAGACGGTCTTCAAGATCGCGCCCCGCAAGGACCGCGAGGGCAACGAGTACCTGACCTACTACTTCCAGCCGGCCAAGGCATAGGGGGAACGAGATATGGGCGACGTCTACATCCTGGGCACGGACATGATCAAGTTCGGGAAGTTCTCCGACCGGACGGTGCCGCAGATCGCCGCCGAGTCGGCGCTGCTCGCGCTCGATGACGCGGGGCTCACGATCCACGACATGGAGGCCCTGTACTGCGGCAACCTGATGCAGGCCTCCGGCATGGTCGGCCAGCGCGTGCTGCAGGAGATCGGCCAGACAGGCATCCCGGTGATCAACGTCGCGAACGCCTGCGCGACTGGCGCGACGGCGCTGCGCGAGGGCTGGGCGGCCGTGAAGGCGGGGCTCTACGACGTCGTGCTGTGCGTCGGCGTGGAGCAGATGGCCGGCGCGGGCCTGCTCGGCGGCGGCGGCGGCGGCAAGGGCATTCCGACCGAGGGCCTGCTCGGCTCGGGCACGATGCCTTCGGTGTTCGCGGAAGCGGGCATGGAGCACTCGCGCAAGTACGGCACCACCTTCGAGCAGTTCGCGAAGGTGTCGGTGAAGAATCACTGGCACTCCACGATGAACCCGAAGGCGCGCTACCAGATCGAGACGCCGCTCGAAGAGGTGATGGGCGCGGAGATGATCTCCTACCCCAACACCAAGCTGATGTGCTCGGTGAACGTCGACGGCTCGGCTGCGGCGGTGCTCGTCTCCGAACGCAAGGCCAAGCAGCTCGGCATGCGCCGCGCGGTGAAGATCTCGGCGTCGATCCTGACCAGCGACCGCTACACCCTGCGCGACCTGACCATGCCCGACGTGAACACGTGCACGCGCGAGGCCGCGAAGAAGGCCTACGAGATGGCGGGCATCGGTCCGAACGACGTCAACCTGATCGAGCTGCACGACTGCTTCGCGACGGCCGAGATCCTGCACTACGAGAACCTGGGCATCTGCAAGGACGGCGAGGCCGGCCGGCTGATCGACGAGAAGCAGACGTACCTCGGCGGCCGGATCCCGGTGAACGTCTCGGGCGGCCTGCTCTCGAAGGGCCACCCGCTCGGCGCGACGGGCATCGCGAACGTCTACGAGGTCACCACGCACCTGCGCGGCGAGGCCGGCAAGCGCCAGGTCCAGGGCGCGAAGGTCGGGCTCACGCACGTGATCGGGCTCGGCTCGGCGTGCGCGATCCACGTCCTGGAGAAGGTCGCGAGCTGAGCGGACGCGATCGAAAGAACCATGAGCGGGCCGGTCTCCGACAGGAGGCCGGCCCGTTTCGTTTGACCCCGGCGCTGCGCGCGGCGTAGGCTCCCGGAAACTTGGAGAGTCTCCAAGTTTCTTGGAGGTCGCCCTGCCCGCACGAGTCCAGGCCGCTCCCTTGCGCGAGCGGAAGAAGCTCGAGACCCGCCAGCGCGTGCTCGCGGAGGCGCGCCGCCTGCTGGCGACGC